>JAFYZZ010000084.1 GCA_017548445.1 Bacteroidales bacterium
CCGGCTTGTCGGAGCCGTAGTCTTCCATCGCGTCGTACCAGCTCATCCGCGGCAGCGGATCGGGAATCTCCACGCCCAGGGCGTTCCTGAACATCTGCCGCGTCATCCCTTCGAAGGTGTTCAGCACATCTTCCTGCTCCACGAAGGACATCTCGCAGTCGATCTGCGTGAACTCCGGCTGGCGGTCGGCGCGCAGGTCCTCGTCGCGGAAGCAGCGCACGATCTGGAAGTAGCGGTCGTAGCCCGCCACCATCAGCAGCTGCTTGAAGGTCTGGGGGCTCTGCGGCAGGGCGTAGAAGGTGCCGGGGTTCATCCGGGACGGCACCACGAAGTCGCGGGCGCCTTCCGGAGTGGACTTGATCAGGTACGGGGTCTCGATCTCCATAAAGCCCTGGGCGTCCAGGTAGGAGCGGACTTCCTGCGCCAGGCGGTGGCGCAGCGCCAGGGCCCGCTGCAGGGGCGGCCGGCGAAGGTCCAGGTAGCGGTACTTGGCGCGCAGGTCTTCGCCGCCGTCGCTGTTCTCTTCGACGGTGAAGGGCGGGGTGACGGATTTATTCAGGATGCGGATGGCGTTCAGCTTGATTTCGATGTCTCCGGTGGGCATCTTGGGGTTCTTGCTCTGGCGCTCGAGTACCTCGCCCGTGGCCTGGATCACGAATTCGCGGCCCAGGGAGGAGGCCGTCTCCACCAGCGCCGGATCGGCGTCGGCCTCTACGACCAACTGCGTGACGCCGTAGCGGTCGCGCAGGTCGATGAAGGTCATTCCGCCGAGTTTGCGGGATTTCTGCACCCATCCCGCGAGGGTCACTGTCTTACCTTGGTCGGCGAGTCTCAGCTCGCCGCAAGTATGGGTTCTGTACATAGTTCGAGGACTTTTTGTTCCAATCTACAAATGTAGCAAAAATCCTCTAATATAATACGACGGCCGGCATCGCCCCGAAGCGCTTCCCGATCATCAGCCAGTTACGAAACGACTCCGGGAGCAATGCCCCGGAGTCGTTTCGTAAGTAATTGATTTTCAATAAACCTGGAATCAATAATTGATCTCTTGTTCGTCGAAGAGCGGACAATACAGATATCCGTCAATCAAACAATCCCCCAAGGAACAGCTGAATGTAACCCTGCGGAAACGGAGAATCACGTAATCGTCCCCCCGGTCGGCGAGCGTGATTTTCCCTCCCATCGTGTGGGTCGTGGCATTGCTGTCGCTCGAAGCGGGAAAGGAAAACATCACCCGGCTCGGTTTCAGCGTATCCCCGACTTTCATCTTGTCGATGCTGTCGAAATAGACGCTCAGCATAAACGAATCGTATACCATCTTGCCCCCGCTGAATGCACTCAAACGGGACTGACCTGCTATATCGCTCTTCCTGTAGACTGCCTTGCTGCGGAAAGTGGCGACCGCATCCTCGAACTCCTTGCTTTTTGTGTGGATGATGGTCTTCGCCTCCTTGGAACCGTCTTGGAAAAGTTCATCCGGCGAAATGTAATCCTTGCTGCAGGATGCAGCCATCAACGTAAGCGTCAGGACGGCTAAGCGTGTAAGAAGGTGTCTCATAAACAAATGATTAAGGGTTTGACAAATATAGACTATTCTTTTTGAAATGAAAAGCGCTGTTATAAGTCGAACCGAAGGCCGGCGTGGAGCGACAGGCCCAGGGGGTGCTCGGTACGGTAAGTGGGCAAATCCGTCTTGGTGAAATAATACGACAGGGCCGGCTGGAAATAGAGTTGCGCGTGAGGTCGGATCTGATACCGGATGCCGCCAAAGGCCTCTGCCGACCACTGCAGGCGCGGCTCTTCACATTCGACCCGTCCCAGACGGGCAGAGACACATTTTTCCACCTTGCCGCCCAATCCGGCATAGAGTCCCCAACCACCGTTCGTCCACAAGGAGGCGTCCAGACGGACGGGTATACCGATAAAGTGAAGGCGCTGATGTATCCGGCTTCCGGCAAAACCCTCGACCGAATGCAGATAGGTGTACTCCAGACCGCTCTCCAGGTTGAGGCGCGGCGTCAGGTCCGCCCGCAGCAAAAGGCCCAGCGAAAGCGGAAGGTCGTGTCCATACCGGCCGGAAGCGGATTCCGGAAAAAACGCGTTCGCCGCCGCCCCAATTTCCTTTGTGTTCCTGTAATTCGATTTCATATCAGGCATTCTGGAGGGGTCTACCGTATTGAGGAAAGTCAAGGCCGCGAGATAAGGCGCCGACTGCATTGAAACGTCGGATGCTCTCCGGGCCGAGCCGGTTCCGGCCTGAAGGCCGATGGATACCCGGGGCCGCCTCCGGGGTTCCGGACCGTCCAGGGCCAGAAGGACCTTGCTTCCGTCCTCATCCGGGGCCGGTTTTGAGGACGGAACTGCTTTTTCGGGCACCTCGTCCTCAAATGGGGCCGTTTTTGAGGACGGCGTCGCAGGGGCGGGATCCCCGATCGGGTCGGGGAGGACGGTGGAAGGGTCGGAAATAACGGGGGTGGGGTCAGGGAGCACCGCGGACGGGCGGGACGGCAAGAGGGCCTCGGCGTGAAGCGACGCAGATGGCTCGGCCGGGATGTCCGCCGGGAACTCCGCAACCAGCTGCGGCGTTCCTTCGCCTGCCGGGACGTCGGCAATCTGCGGTACGGCTTCGCCGGGCAGCGATGCGGCGGGGCGCCAG
>JAFYZZ010000085.1 GCA_017548445.1 Bacteroidales bacterium
AAGCGAAGACCGTGTGGTTCTGCTCGAACTGCGGCAACGAATACTCCAAGTGGATGGGCAAATGCCCTGCCTGCGGGGAGTGGAACACGATGGTGGAGAAGGAAGTAGTGACGGGAACGCGGCCGGTGGCGACCACCGTCCCGGGCGCCGGGCGGAAACCTATGCCGCTGAAGGACGTGTCCACGGCCGCGGAGGACCGCATCTCGCTCGGCAGCGCCGAGGTGGACCGCCTTCTCGGCGGCGGCATCGTCAAGGGTTCCCTCGTGCTGATGGGCGGCGAGCCCGGCATCGGCAAGTCCACCCTTTCCCTCCAGATCCCCCTCGGCTGTCCCAACCTGAAGGTGCTCTACGTCACGGGTGAGGAAAGCGTCAAGCAGGTGAAAATGCGGGCGGACCGCCTGGGTGGCGACCCTTCCAACTGCTTGATTTACAGCGAGACGCTCATGGATAACATCCTCGCCGAGGCGGAGGAGGCCGCGCCGGACCTCGTCATCGTGGACTCCGTCCAGACCATGTACTGCCAGAACGTGGAATCCACCGCCGGCTCCGTGGCGCAGGTCAAGGAAGTCGCCGCCGCGCTGCTCCGCTTCGCGAAGGGCAGCGGCATCCCGGTCATCCTCATCGGCCACATCACCAAGGAAGGCGCCATCGCCGGCCCGAAGGTCCTGGAGCACATCGTCGACGTGGTCCTGCAGTTCGAGGGCGAGAACCGCGGCCCGTACCGCGTGCTCCGCAGCATCAAGAACCGCTTCGGTTCCACCGCGGAGCTCGCCGTGTTCGAGATGACCGGCGCGGGTCTCCGCCAGGTGGCGAACCCTTCCGAACTCCTGATTCCCCAGCATGAGGACGGCCTCAGCGGCACGGCCGTGAGCGCCATGCTGGACGGCAACCGTCCCTTCATGTTCGAGGTGCAGGCGCTGGTGTCGTCGGCCGTGTACGGCACGGCGCAGCGCAGCGCGACGGGCTTCGACGTCCGGCGCCTGAACATGCTCCTCGCGGTGCTCGAGCGCCGCGCCGGCTTCAAGCTCAGCCAGAAGGACGTCTTCCTGAACATGGCCGGCGGCCTCCGCATCACGGACCCGGCCTGCGACCTCGCGGTCGTGGTGGCCGTCCTCTCCTCCAACTTCGACTATGCCATCCCGAGCGACGTCTGCTTCGCCGGCGAAGTGGGCCTCAGCGGCGAGATCCGGCCGGTTTCCCAGGCCGAACGCCGCGCCGTCGAGGCCGCCCGCCTGGGCTTCCGCCGCATCTTCGTCTCCTCCTACACCCGCTTCGACCGCAAGCCCGAGGGCATCGAGGTCGTGAAAGTGGCCGACATCCCCGCCCTCGTCAAATCCCTGTTCCGATGAATAACCGTCCGCCGTTTTCCCTGAAAAAGATCCTGCTGGCGTTCTTGGTCGGCATCCTTATCGCAACCTTGTTTGCCCTGTGGAGCAACCACCGCCCCTTCTCCAAGGAGCAGCGCCTCATCATCCGCCAGTCCGATTCCGTGATGTACGTGACCACCTGGCCGGAGGATAGCGCCGTCCTGCGCACACCGTGCGCGGATCTGACGAAGGCGGAGCTCAAGTCCAAGGACCTCAAGACCCTGATGGCCAAGATGCTGGCCACCGTGCGCGCCCCGCAGCACGACGGCGTGGGGATCGCCGCACCGCAGGTGGGCATCTCCAAGCGCCTCGTCTGCCTCCAGCGTTTCGACAAGGAAGGCGGCCCGTTCGAGTGCTACCCGAACATCCATATCGACAGTCTCTTCGGCGCCATCGGCAAGGGTCCGGAAGGCTGCCTGTCGGTCCCGCCCATGCGCGGCCTCGTCCCGCGCTACACGAACGTCATTGTCTCGTATGTGGATCCGGAAACGCTTGAACCCAAGCGCGATACCGTCACCGGTTACACCGCCGTCATCTTCCAGCACGAGTGCGACCACCTGGACGGCATCCTATATATCGACCGGGCCGATACGGTGTATGTTTCCCCCTCTTGGGAAGCAGAAAGGCGGGCGTATGACTACGCCCGCCCCGAATGGTGGCCCTTGCTGCCTTAGCGGAGGTATTCCCGCAAGGCGTTCACATAGTTTTCAAAGGCTTCCAGGCCTGTCGGCGTGATCCGGCAGGTCGTGCAGGGCATCTTGCCCTTGAAGCCTTTCTCCACGGAAATGTATTCCGCGGCGGCGAGCTTGTCGATCTGGACGCTCAGGTTGCCGGCGGTGGCCCCGGTCTGCGCCTTCAGATAGGTGAAGTCCGCGGATTCCACGCTCGAGAGGATGGACATCACCGCCAGGCGAAGCTCGGAGTGGAGGAGCGGGTCGAGTTTCGGGAACATCGCTTACTTGTATTGGCTGTTCACGATCGCGCCCGTCACCATGAGGAGGAGGCCTCCGAGGGTGAACAACAGATGCTGTTCCGCGCCCTTGAGCAGCATGGCCCCGACGGCGCCGCCGATGCCCAGGATGATGCCGGCGACGAGGATGGGCCAGTTCTTCAGCAGCAGGCCGGAGACGGCCTCGGCGAAGCCCATGAGGACGACGATCAGCAGCGTGATGTGCATCGGCACGAAGAAGACCGCGACGGCGGAGATGACGATGGCGAAAACCCCGTACAGGGCCCAGGTCTGGCCGATCAGCGAGCCGAGGATGTTCTTCGGGACGACCGTTTCCTGCTTGCGCAGGATCGTCGCCAGGGGATAGCCGACAAGCGGCATGGCGAACCACAGCCAGTTCCAGGCGGGATTGCCCGTCGTGTGCCAGAGCGCGAAGATGACCAGGGAGAACACCGTGAGGATGGCGCCCCACAGAATGAAGTACTTGGCGCCGTTCCGGAGGATGGCGCGCCGGTTGTTGTTGAGGGTTTCGGTGATGACCCGGAGGCTGTCCTGGGCCGTCAATTCGTTGTTAAGTTCCATAAAACCAATGTGTTAACTTTGTTTTTGGTCCCGG
>JAFYZZ010000086.1 GCA_017548445.1 Bacteroidales bacterium
ATAATACTTGAACACCGTGTCAATCTGATCCTTGATCTTCTGAAGGTCACTGTTGATCGTGTTACTCGTTTCTCTCTTCGGCCCGATATAACCGGACTTGACCAATTCCGACTCTGGATCCCATGCATCAATCGAGGATAATTGGCATCCTGTGGAATAGTCAATGCGTTGGCCGTTAAAGGTGACCCGCATCCGGATTTGATACTTGTCCTTGTCCTTCCCATAGGCGAAGAGACGGAACGAATAATTGCGCTTTATTTTCATCTTTGAACTCCTCTCGAACTCCAAAAATATCCCAATAATATCCCAATTTCACTCATAGCCGAGCAACTTCGGCTACAAAAATACGCAATAGAAATCATTATATCAAGGGTGTGTGAAGAGGGTTGCAGACTTGGTTCGGTTCCGACTATCTCCACGCACACGCCACCGCAAATCGCGGTGGCGTTTTGCGTGGAGATACCTTTTTACCCCCGCCGCTTCGCGGCTGCCCCCAGGGGCAAGCGACCTTCGTTCCACTCCGGTCGGTGCCTTTCGGTCGTCGCATCGCTCCTCCCTCCGGCACGCGCCTGACGGCGCCTCGCTTCGCTCGGAATCCGTCATCATCCCCAAGACCTCCTGCGTTGCTACGCTCGGAAACTGTTCAAAGTAGAGTTTTACTAATAGTTTGAAGAGATTAAAGGGAAAAACTGCTATCTTTATGGAGGATATTTTCCCAAAAGAAATGACGCAACAGGCATCACTCTGGAAACTATTCTGCGTTTTCGCCAAGATGGGGGCATTTACCATCGGAGGCGGCTACGCGATGCTTCCCCTGATCGAAGCGGAGATGACGCGCCGCGGGTGGATCTCCGAAGACGACATCCGCGACATCGTCGTGCTCGCGCAGAGCGCCCCGGGCATCCTCGCCGTCAATATGGCCATCTACACCGGCCACAAGATCAAGGGCCTGAAAGGCAGCATCGTATCGGCCATCGGGGCCGTGCTCCCCTCGCTGCTGATCATCCTGCTCATCGCGATGTTCTTCACCGAATTCAAGGACAACGACATCGTGCGCCGCATCTTCCAGGGCGTCCGCCCGGCCGCCGTGGCGCTCATCCTCGTGCCCGCCGTGCGGATGGCGCGCAGCGGCTGCAAGTCGTGGTGGACCTGGGCCATCGCCGTCGCATCCCTGCTAGGCGTCGCCTTCCTGAAGGTCTCGCCCATCTGGATCATCCTCGTGACCATCACGGTGTCCGTGTGCATTTCGCTCATCCGGCAGAAAAAAGAGAAGCTATGATCGGACTGCTGGGACAACTTTTCATCACATTCTTCTTCATCGGCCTGTTCAACTTCGGCGGGGGCGGGGCTATGCTCTCCCTCATCCAGGGGCAGGTGGTCACCGCTCACGGATGGATCAGCCAGGAGATGTTCACCGACATCGTGGCCATATCGCAGTCCACGCCGGGCCCCATCGGCATCAACTGCGCCACCTATGTCGGATACGGAGTGATGCAGGAGGCGGGCTTCGGCCCTTGGGCCGGAGTGCTCGGGTCTTCCCTCGCGACTTTCTCCGTGGTACTCCCCTCCTTCCTTGTCTTCTTCCTGATCATCAAGGTATTCAACAAGTTCCACGAGAGCCGGACTTTCGAGGATGCGATGCGCGCCTTGCGTCCCGCCGTGGCGGGACTGATCGGCGCCGCGGCGCTGGTGCTCATCTTCCGGACGGGCTGGACGGGCCTGCAGCCGCAGGTGTCGCTGCTGACGGAGAACTTCCCGGACTGGAAAGCCTGGCTGCTCTTCGCCGCCGCCTTCGCCCTCGGAATCAGCAAGAAGGCGGGCCCCATCGCCATCATTTTGGGTGCCGGGGTGATAGGTTTGTTGATTTATTGATTATCTTTAGCAGTATGAAACGTCTGCTGATCCCTTTGCTGATCTGCCTGTCGGGCTTGTGCGCGCGCGCAGGCGTGCTGGACGACATCGTCCCCAGGCCAGCGGAAGCCGAACTGCTGAAAGGCACGCTCCGGCTTCCGGGCATCGCCTTCAAGTGCGACCCTGCCTTCGACGCCACCACCGTGAAAGCGGTGAGTGGCTTCGCCGCGCGGCTCGGATACGCCTGCGGCAAGACCTCTCCCGTATCCACGCCACTGGGTCTGCGCGAAGCGCTCGGTGCCGGCAAGGTGAAGGGCATCGTCTTCCTGCGGGATGCCGCCATCGAACCGGAGGCCTATTCCATCCTCATCTCCGGCGGGAACGCCGTCGTGCGCGCCAGCGGCCTCAACGGCGTCCTATACGCCCTGGAGACCATCCGCCAGATGCTCCCCGTCTCCATCTACGGCGACCGGCAGGCCTTGAAGGACAAGTGGGTGCTGCCCTGCTGCCGCATCGAAGACCGCCCGCGCTTCGCCTGGCGCGGGATGCACCTGGATTCCTCCCGTCATTTCTGGAGCGTCGACGAGGTGAAACGCTACCTGGACGTGATGGCGATGTACAAGCTGAACCGTTTCCACTGGCACCTTACCGACGACCAGGGCTGGCGCATCGAGATCAAGGCCTATCCGCTCCTGAGCCAGATCGCCTGCTGGCGCGAGGGCACGATGATCGGCCGCGACTTCTCCTCCAACGACCATATCCGCTACGGCGGTTTCTATACGCAGGACGAGATCCGCGAGGTGGTGGCGTACGCCGCCGCGCGGGGCATCACCGTCGTGCCCGAGGTGGACCTCCCCGGCCATATGCTGGCGGCCCTGTCGGCTTATCCCCAGCTGGGCTGCACAGGCGGTCCCTACGCCGCCTGGACCATCTGGGGCGTGTCCGACCAGGTCCTGTGCGCAGGCAAGGAGAGCACATTCGAGTTCCTCGAGAAGGTGCTCGCCGAGGTGGCGGAACTCTTCCCGGGCGAATACATCCATATCGGCGGGGACGAATGCCCCAAGGACGAGTGGAAGAAATGCCCCGACTGCCAGGCGCGCATCCGCGAGCTGGGGCTCCGGGACGACGACCGCTTCACCGCGGAGCAATACCTCCAGAACTACGTGATGGCGCGCGTCCAGGCCTACCTGGCCACCCTGGGCAAGAAGGTCGTCGGCTGGGACGAGATCCTCGAAGGCGAGCCCGCCCCGGGCGCGACCATTATGTCCTGGCGGGGCGCCGCAGGCGGCCAGGAAGCCGCCGCGCGGGGTTTCGACGCCGTGATGACGCCCAACTCGCACTGCTACTTCGATTATTACCAGGCCGAAGGCGGCGAAGGGGAGCCGCTGGGCATCGGCGGCTTCGTGCCCGTGGAGAAGGTCTATTCACTGGATCCGCTGGAAGGAATCGCCCCGGAACACGCACACCACATCCTCGGCGTCCAAGCCAACCTCTGGACGGAGTACATCTCCACGCCGGAGCACCTGGAGTATATGCTGCTGCCGCGCCTGCTCGCCCTGTCGGAAGTACAGTGGTGCCAGCCGGAGCAGCGCGACCTGAACCGCTTCCTGCGCGTACTGCAGGAACACGAATACCCCGTCCTGGACCAGGCCGGATACAATTACCGTCACTAAACCGTTATTCAGATATGAAGAGAATCCTTGTCGCCATCATCACCCTGGCCGCATCCCTGCCGCTTCTGGCCGCCCCCGCGGCCGACGAAGCGCGCCTGCTCCGCTTCCCTTCCGTGGGAGGCGGTAAAATCGTGTTCTGCTATGCCGGCAACCTCTACAGCGTCGGCATCGATGGCGGCCGCGCCGTAAAACTAACCTCCGACGTCGGCTACGAATGCTTCCCGAAAATCTCGCCGGACGGCAAGACCGTAGCTTTCACCGCCCAGTACGACGGCAACACCGAGGTGTATACCATCCCCATCACGGGCGGAGAGCCCAGGCGGCTTACCTACAGCGCCCTCGTGGAAAGGGACAAGGTGGGCGAGCGGATGGGACCCAACAACATCGTGATGGGCTGGACGCCCGACGGCAAGCAGATCGTCTACCGCAGCAAGCAGTGGTGCTTCAGCGGCCTGCGCGGCCAGCTCTGCAAGGTAGACGCCCAGGGAGGCCTGCCGGAACTCATCCCCACCACCGAAGGCGGCTTCTGCTCCTATTCGCCGGACGGCAAGAAGCTCGCGATGAACCGGATGTTCCGCGAGTTCCGCACCTGGAAGTACTACCGGGGCGGCCAGGCCGACGACATCTGGATCAACACCGTGGGCACCACCAAGCTCGAGAAGATCACGGACAACGACGCCCAAGACATCTTCCCGATGTGGATCGGCGACGAGATCTATTACCTGTCCGACCGCGACCGGACGATGAACCTGTTCGTGTACGACACCCGCTCGAAGCAGAGCCGCAAGGTAACGGCTTTCACTGAATACGACTGCAAGTTCCCCGCCCATTCCGCCGACGGCTACGTGGTGTTCGAGAACGGCGGCTACATCTACAAGTATGACGTCAGGAAGGGCGCCGCGGAGAAGGTGAACATCCAGCTCGCCGACGACGACGTGTGGAGCCGTACCGAGTACCGCACCGGCAACAACCTGTCCATCAGCGGATACAGCCTTTCGCCCGACGGCAAGCGCGTGCTGATGGTGGCCCGCGGAGACATCTTCTCCCTGCCTGCGGAAAAAGGCCCCGTGGTGAACATTTCCCGTTCGCCCGGCGCGCACGAGCGCGAGGCCGAGTGGAGCCCGGACGGTTCCCGCATCGCCTGGATCTCGGACGCCTCCGGCGAATACCAGATCTACACCGCCCCCGCCGACAGGATGACGGAGGCCTCCTGCCTGACCGATTTCAAGGAGGGTTATCCCTCCAACCTGCAGTGGAGCCCGGACGGCAAGAAACTCTATTTCTCCACGCTTCACTGGGACTTGTGCGAACTGGACGTGGCCAGCAAGGCCGTCAGCCGCATCGTCGTGGGTGAGAATGCCGCCATCCGCTCCTTCGTGCTCTCGCCGGATGGCGCCTGGGCGGCCTACACCACCTCGATGCCCAATTTCCTGAGCGCGGTCTATCTGTTCGATATAAAGGCCCGCAAGAGCTACCAGGTGACCGACCGCTGGTACGACGCTTCCTCGCCGCTGTTCTCGCGTGACGGGAAGTATTTGTTCTTCACTTCGTCGCGCGAGTTCCGCTCGCAGTACTCCGACGTGGAGTGGAACGCCTCCTACAACGTGTCCGACTATGTGTTCGTGCTGCCGCTGACGAAGGATACGCCGAACCCGATGGTGCTCAGCAACGACGAGTATGACGGAAAGGGCAACGGCGCTCCTGCAGGCAGCAGGCCCGCAGGCCCGGCCGGCCCTCGATGTCCCCGTATGTCAGCCGCCGGGAACAGAA
>JAFYZZ010000087.1 GCA_017548445.1 Bacteroidales bacterium
CCGGAGGTGATTACTTTCTCACCCGGCTCCAGACCTTCCAGGACCTCATAGTACTGCGGATTCTGGCGGCCGATGCGGATCTCGCGTTTGACGGCCTTGGTGCCCTCTTTGTTAACAACGTAGATCCATTTTCCGCCGGTTTTCTGGTAGAAGGTGCCGCGCGGGATGATGACGGCCTCTTCGGGCTGGCCCAGCTGGAGGTTCAGGTAGTAGGTCTGGCCGGAGCGGATGTTGTCCGGCTGCTCGCCGTCGAACTTGAAATCGGCCTTGAACTTGCCGTCGCGGACCTCCGGATAGACCTTGCGGATGAGGGTGGAGAAGGTCTCGCCCTGGCGCTCGAAAGTGGCCTCGAGACCATCGACGACGCGGTCGATGTAGTGTTCGTCAATCTGCGCCTCCACCTTGTAGGTGCCCACGGAATTGATCTGGCCGATCTTGGTGCCGCTGGCGATGCTCTGGCCGAGGACCACGTCCAGCAGGCCCAGTTCCCCGTCGATGGGAGCCTTGATGATGAGGTTCGACTTGCGCTTGCGGATCATCTGCATGTTCAGCAGCATGTTGTCCAGGGACTCTTCCATGCGGTCGATCTGAGTGCCGCGGTAGAGGCTGTCCTGCTTCGAGCGCTCGCGGATGAGGTCGTATTTCTGCTTGGCGAGACGGTAGTCCTCCTCGGCTTTCAGGTAGTCTTCCTTGGCGATGAGTTTATCGTCATAGAGCGCCTTTTGTTGTTCGTAGGCACGGCGCAGGCGTTCCACCTGAGTGCCATACTCCAGCACGTTCTGGCGCACGTCCAGTTTCTGCTGTTCCATCTGGATCTGGGTGTTGCGGAGGATGTTCTCCTTCTCGGCCAGCTCGGCCTCGGAGTTCAGGATCTGGAGGTCCAGGTTGTCGTTGGACAGGATCAGGATGGGGTCTCCTGCCTTCACGGTGGAACCTTCCTCGATGAGGATCTTCTCCACGATGCCGCCCTCCTGCGGACTCAGCTGGATGGTCGTCATCGGCTGCACGCGCCCGCTGATGCGGATGTAATCGTTGAACTCCCCTCTCACGGCGGAACCGATCGTCACCGTATCCTTATCGACACGCAGCGTCTTGTTGTTCGGACGCGCAATCAGGTACACGATGAACGCGAGCAGCAGCGCTCCCAGCCACCACGGCAGAGCCTTCCTGGTGAACGCCACCCGCCAACCTGTCTTCTTTTCGATAATCTTGTCCATATCGTTATTGCTCTATATAATCAACACCATTGTAATATTTTACCACCGCCTGCTTGATGAGGTACTTGAACAGGGAGTTCATCTCGTCGGCCTGGGACTTGAGGTAGTTGTTGTTGGCCGTCTGGAATTCCAGCGGAGAGATCAGGCCCTGCTCCAGTTTCTTCAGGTTCAGGGTGTAGGCTTCCTCCTGGACCTCGGCCTTGTGCTGCGCCTGGAGGTAGGCCGTGGCGGCGCCGTCGCGGTCCTGGACGGCCCGGCGGACTTCGCTCTCCACGTCGCGGCGCTTCTGGTCGTACTCGGCCGAGGCCTTCTCGAACGCGTGGCGCTTGCGGGCAATCGTGGACTGCTTGCCCAGGCGGTTCCAGATGGGGATGGACACCGACACCTCCACGTATTCACCGCCGTTGTTGCGGAACTGGTCGCGGAAAACGGCCGTCGATGACCCTTGATAGGTATAGTAGCTCGTGCTCCAGCCGGCATACAGGCCCACCGTAGGCAGCACCTGCCACCGGGCCGTGTTCAGCTCGCGCTTGGCGTTCTGCTGCTGCCAGGACGCGATCTGGACGGCGGGATTGTGGTCGAGGGCGAAGTCGACGACATGATCCGTAGTCACAGGCTCTTCCTGCCACTCGGGCATCTGCGTATCGATGACGAGTTCCTCGTCCACCGGCCAGAACATCAGGTCCGCGAGGATCATTTTCTGGTCCTGGTACATGTTGCGGCAGTTGATCAGGTCGTACTGGCGGTCGGCCAGGTCGGCCTCCATCTGGATGACGTCGGCGTGGCCCTTCTGGCCCAGTTCCTCCTGGCGCTTCGCCTTCTTCAGGGAAGTCTCGGCGGTCGAAACCTGCTCTTCATATACATCGCATAAACGCTTGTAATACACCACGTTGTAGTACGCCTCCATCACGGCCAGGCAGATATCGGCCTCCACCTGCTTCTCCTGGGAGTCCGCAATCAAGAGACCGGTCTTGGAGATCTTGTAATTGTTCACCGCCTGGAAGCCGTTGAACAGGTCGTATCCGGCGCTCACGCCGTAATTGTTGTAGAAGGACGTCGTGTTGAAATACGTGTTCGTCTGCGGGTCGATGCTGCGGCCGAAGTTGTAGTAGGCATAGGTCGATGCGTTGATCTGCGGGGTGAACAGCTTCAGCGCCGCATCTCGCCGGTCGATCTGCGCGTCTCCCACCGCCGCCTGCTGGATCCGCATCTTCGTGGAATTGGACACCGCATAGGCCATGCAATCGTGCAGGGACATCGTAGTCTGCGCCTTGGCGCTTGTCATCCCGACGAGCGCCAAAGCGATAACTACACTCTTAATGAAAAAGGATTTCATGTCAATATTGTTTAACCGACCCTCCCCATGCACCCACCGTGCCAAACCAATTAACCACTTCATTTACAATGATTTAAGCAAAAAGAAAAAGTGTAAAGCGCCGTCAACGCTTTACACTTTCTTTACACTTTCTTTACAGTCCCCTACCGGAACCGGAGTTCGAACACGGTCCGGTCTCCGTCGCTGGCGACCAAGTCGATGGTGCCGTTGTGCTGGCGCATGATCTGGCGTGCCAGGGACAGGCCGATGCCGGAGCCTTCTTTCTTGGTCGTGTAGAAAGGGACGAAGATCTGCTCCCGGCTCTCGGGCGGGATGGGGGCGCCGTCGTTGGCGATGCGGATGACGACCTCGTCGTCCTTGTCCATCCGGGCGGTGATGCCGATGGTCTTCGCCCCCGCCTGGAGGGCGTTCTTGATGAGGTTGATGAGGATCTGCGAAATCTGCCCCTCATCGGCATAGACCATCAGGTCGGGCTCTTCCGGGGTGTAGGTGCAAGACGCGCCGGACGCCGCCAGGAATTCCCTGTTCAGGCCGATGACACTGTCCATCAGTTCCTGCAGGTCGATGGCCTTCTTGACCGGGCGGGCCACCCCGGAGAGTTCGCGGTAGGTCTGGACGAACTTGATGAGGTTCTTCGAGGAGTCGGAGATGGTCTCCAGGCCGGCCTTGACGTCCAGTTCGCTGCGGCCGTCCGGGTCCATCGACCCGGCCAGGGCGTCGCTCAGGGAGGCAATCGGCGAGACCGTGTTCATGATCTCGTGCGTGAGCACCCGGATGAGCTTGGTCCATGAATCCTGCTCGTGCGCCTGCCGCTGCTTCTCGAAGATGGTCCGGATGCGGTTCAACGTGCGGTTGAACCTGTTCTTGTCCTGGAAGCGGAAGTTCAGCTCGCCGTCCTCCAGCGCGTCCATCATGTACGCAACCTTCTTGATGTCCTTGCGACGCACGTGGACAGCAGCGAGCACCGCCGCGACAATCGCGACGACGACAACAAGCAATATGACTTGCCACAATTCCATTTCCAGATCCCCGATCAGGTCGGGGATGACGTTTACATTACGTTGGCTCTCTCGTCATGCCCGGCTCCGACCGGGCATCTAAATATCGTATTTCTTCAGTTTCGCATACAGCGTCGGGCGGCTCACGCCCAGCCGTTTCGCCGCGGCGGAGATGTTGCCGTTGCAAAGCTGCATCGCTTCGCGGACCATAGATTCTTCGCTGCGCTCAGAATGACAAGAGGCGTGCTCAGGATGACAAGAGGCGTGCTCAGGATGAGAGTCCGGTGTCATTCTGAGGGAGCCGGAGGCGACCGAAGAATCTAATTGGATGTCCTTCACAGTCAATACCTCCCCTTCCGAAAGGATGACCGCCTTTTCGATGCAGTTCTGCAGTTCGCGGATGTTGCCGCTCCACCAACCGCTTTCCAGTGCCGCGCGGGCCGAAGGGTCGAGGCCCGCGACCGGGCGGTGGTATTTCTCCGCGTAGCGGGCTACGAAGCGCTCCGCGAGCGGGACGATGTCCTCGCGGCGCTCGCGCAGGGGCGGCAGCGCGATTGGAACGGTATTGATCCGGTAATAGAGGTCCTCGCGGAACTTGCCTTCCCGGACCAGCGCTTCCAGGTTCATGTTGGTCGCGCAGATCAAGCGGATGTCCACCGGGATGGGCTGGGTGCCGCCCACGCGCACCACGCTGCGGTTCTGAAGGGCACGCAGCAGCTTCGCCTGCAGGTGCAGGGGGATATTGCCGATTTCATCGAGAAAGAGCGTGCCGCCGTCGGCCTGTTCGAACTTTCCGGCATGGTCGGCGTAAGCGTCCGTGAAAGCACCTTTCACGTGGCCGAAGAGCTCGCTCTCGAAGAGCGTCTCGGGGATAGCGCCGGCATCGACCGCCACCATCGGCCGTTCGCTGCGCAGGCTCCGGGCGTGGATTTCCCGCGCCAGGACGTCCTTGCCGGTGCCGTTCTCGCCAGTGATGAGCACCGTCGCGTCCGTCGGGGCGATCTTGGCGATCGTCTTCTGGATGGCGGCCATGGGCTGGGAGGTGCCCCAGAACATAGATTTCTCGACTGCGCCTTCGGCTCCGCTCGAAATGACAGCAGCATCTCTCCCCATCGCCTTGCGGGCCTTGTCCCGGGCTGCGGTGAGGGTGGCCATGAGCTTCTCGTTCTCCCAGGGCTTGACGATGAAGTCGAAGGCGCCGCGCTTCATGCCTTCCACCG
>JAFYZZ010000088.1 GCA_017548445.1 Bacteroidales bacterium
CCCACTGGTACTCCCGCACCTCGCTGAAGGCCATACCGCGGCCCTTGAAGGCCGAATGGTACTCGCCGGCGAAGATCTGGTGGGAGAGCGCCTTGGTCTTGATCTCGATCTTCCTGACTTTCTTCAGGAGTTCGGTCGCGCGGGTATTACGGGACGATGACGGCATTGATGACCTGCTCGATGATCTGTTCCGGGGTGACGTTCTCCGCCTCGGCCTCGTAGGTCAGGCCGATGCGGTGGCGCAACACCTCCGGGCACACGGCGCGCACGTCCTCGGGGATGACGTAGCCGCGGCGCTTGATGAAGGCGTAGGCCTTGGCCGCCAGCGACAGGCTGATGCTCGCACGCGGCGAGCCGCCGAAGGAGATGAGGTCCTTCAGGTTCTTCAGCCCGTATTCCTCCGGGGTGCGCGTGGCGTAAACGATATCCACGATGTAGCGTTCGATCTTCTCGTCCATATAGACTTCGCGCACCACCTGGCGGGCCCGCACGATGTCTTCCGGGGTCACGACCGGCGAGGCTTTGGGGAACTCGCCGCTGTTGTTCATCCGGATGATGAGCTTCTCCTCGTCCTTCTTGGGGTAGCCCACGACGACCTTCAGCATAAAGCGGTCCACCTGGGCCTCCGGAAGCGGGTAGGTGCCTTCCTGCTCGATGGGGTTCTGCGTTGCCATCACCAGGAAAGGCTGCGGCAGCGGGTAGGTCTGCTCGCCCAGCGTCACCTGGCGCTCCTGCATCGCCTCCAGCAGCGCGGACTGCACTTTCGCGGGGGCGCGGTTGATCTCGTCCGCCAGCACGAAGTTGGCGAACACGGGGCCCTTGTGCACCTCGAACTGCTCCTTCTTCTGCGAGTAGATGAGGGTGCCGGTGACATCGGCCGGCAGCAGGTCCGGAGTGAACTGGATGCGGCTGAACTTGGCGTCCACCGCCTGGGCCAGGGTGCTGATGGCGAGGGTCTTGGCGAGGCCCGGCACGCCTTCCAGGAGGATGTGCCCGTCGGCCAGCATCGCGATCATCAGGTTCTCCACCAGGTGCTTCTGCCCCACGATCACCTTGCCCATCTCCAGGGAAAGGAGGTCGACGAAAGCGCTTTCCTTCTGAATACGTTCGTTGAGCTCCTTGATGTTTACACTTTCCATATAAATCATTAATTTTGCAGTCGTCTATGCGCTATCTCGTCAAACTCTCCTACCGCGGTGCGGACTTTTGCGGCTGGCAGGTCCAGCCCGACGCCCCGAGCGTCCAGCAGACGCTTGAAAAGGCGTTGTCCACCCTGCTTCACGACTCCGTGGGAGTGACCGGCGCAGGCCGTACCGACACGGGCGTGAACGCAATCGGCTACGTCGCGCATTTTGACGCAGCCGAGGGGCTTGACACGCGTCAATTATGCTACAAATTAAATGCCATTCTGCCCCGCTCGGTGGTTGTCCACGAGATCGTTCCGGCGGCCCCGGATTTCCACGCGAGGTTCGACGCCAGGCAGCGTGAATACACCTATTTCCTGCACCGGGTGAAGGACCCGTTCGCGGATGCGTTTTCCTGGCTCTACACCTTTCCGGACGTGGATTTCGAGGCGATGAACGAGGCCGCGCAGTCCCTTCTGGGCCGGCACGACTTCCGCTGTTTCGAGAAGACCGGGGCGGATTCCAAAACCTCCCTCTGCACCGTGTCGGAAGCGGGCTGGCACCGTTACACGCCCACCCACCTGGAACTGACCGGCCGGGACGGCGGAGACGACTACTGGTACTTCCGCATCAGTGCCGACAGGTTCCTCCGGAATATGGTCCGCGCCGTCGTGGGCACCCTGCTCGAGGTCGGCCGCGGCAGGCGCACCGTCGCGTATTTTCAGCATCTTGTCCTGCCTCCCGAATACGACGGCGAGGGAACTTTCCGTTCCCTCGCCGGCGAATCCGTGCCTGGACACGCGCTTTTCCTGAGCGGCGTCCGGTATTGATCACAGCATATTGTACATCGCATTCTGCACGCGGGCGTTCTTGGCGGGGTTCATCTTGCCGAAGCTCCACTTGACGGAGAACATCGCGTAGCGGCCCATAATGAGGCTGTAACGGTCCTCGACGTATTCCGCATTGACCGTGTGATTCTGCATACGCTCCTGATTCAGCAGGTCCCTGATGCCCAGGCTTAGCGTGAAGGCGTTGATGTTCTTGCTGACGGAGAGGTCCCAGAGGCAGTATGGATCATTGAATCCGGCGGGGTAGCCCAGGTAATGATAATAACCCGCGTCCGTCTTGAACTCCCATCCGTGCAGGGTTTCATAAAGCAGTTCGATCCGGTGTCCGAACCGCCAGTAATTCGTATTGGCGGAAGGATCGAGGCTATAGCTGCTGCGCTCGTTTAAGGCATTGGAGTAATAATCGATTGAAAAACGGTCCAGCCTGTACACGAAGCCTAGAGAGCCTTGGACAAAATGCTGAAGCACCCGGCTCTCGGAGAAACCGCTTTGCCCGCCATAGAATCGGGCGCCGCTGGCATCTCCCCAGAAATCTGCCAGGAAAGCATTGTAGTCGAAAGCCGACAGGTCCATTCCGGCCCGCCGGCACGTCGCCTGATAATGCGTGCTCGAAGACAGGTTCCCATAGAGGCCGGCGGAGAGAGTCAGCCGTTTCTTTTCCCCGACAGGCTGGCGCCAGGAGAAGTTGCCAAACAAGGAATAAGAGGGCTTGCGGGTATTGACGGGGACAGAATACCGGATGCCTTCCGTGTCAAACCACGAGGCGGATACAATCCCGCGCCGGGTCATCGTCCCGTCGCAATAAAGGTTGAAATAAGAGAGGGTTTTGCGGTTGTTATAGTTCCAGGTAACATAGGCGTCGTGCACATAACTCGGACGGAGATAAACGTTGCCGGTCGTGATTTCCAGCGGATTGGAGATGTCTAGCACCGGGTTGATCCGGACCGCCGAAGGCTGAGATGACGTCCCCTGATAGTACGCGCTGACGGAGTGTCCGCTCTCCCAGTTCCAGCGGAAACTGATATACGGCGACCAGTCGTGCAGCCACTCGCCGATGCCGGTCTTCGTGTCCCGGCCGAGCGTACGGGAACGCATCTCGTTCCGGGTCTGGTCGTGCGTCAGGCCGAAGTAGAACTGGTTGTTCTCCTTGCGGTACTGCATCTGCAGGCTCTGGTGCAGCAGAAGGTAGTCGTTGCGCGACATCGAGGAGTAATAGTCGTTGGCCGAGCCGTCGGCGTTGAAAGCGTCTTTCCCGTTGTTCCGCTGCTGCCAGCGCGTGGAAACGATCGCGGCCAGCCCCCATTTTTGCCCGAAGGGCTCCAGATAAGAGAGATTCCCGTAGAGCATCTTGCCGCTGCCGCCGGTGTCGTAACGCAGGTCGCGCGGCGTGACGGTCGTGCCATACCAGGTCCTGGAATCTTCCCGGCTTTCGCCGAGGCTTTTGTTGAGACTGTAGTTGACGGTCAGATTCAGGCTGCGCCGCTCCTTGCCGAAATCCTTGTAGCCGCCCGAGATGCGCCCGTTTGCCTGAAAGGAACGCGAGGAGGCAGATTTGCTCGCATCCGTGCCGTTGACCTCCGCGCCCTGTGCGTCCTTCGTCGTGGACTGGTTGCGGGAACTCGACGCGCTGCCGTTGAATCTGAATTGGGGCTGGAAGGTGAAGTTAAACTTCTTGGGGTCCTTCTTGTTCAACTCGAAGCCGAAATTGACCCGGTTCGACCGGCTGTTGCCGCTTGTCCGGCCGTCGGTGAACAGGGGACTTTCCCCCACCAGCGTCGACTGGCGCGCGCTGCGTGTTCCGGATACCTGGTCGGAGAAATTGTAACTGACGCTGGCCGTGGATTCCATCCCCTTGATGCGGTCGGAGTTGAGGTTCGCCCCCGCCATCGCCGAGGTCTTCAAGCCTCCGATCAAAGATATCTCGTCCAGGCTATCGAGATCGATATCATCACTCACGGCAATAAAGATGGCGTTGTCGCTGCCTGGCTCCGGCGCGTTCTGCCCGTTCGCGATCAGGGTCAGCTGGTCCGTCTCGTTGTAGCCGCTGAGCAGGAAATTGCCGTTATACAGGGCGTGGCGGTCGTCGCCCAGTCCATCTTTATCGCTGCCTGGCCGCCAGCCGCCGCCCAGTTTGGCGTTGCCGAACCAACCCTGCCTGTATTCCTCCTTGAGTTGCAGGTCCATCACTTTTTCGCGGCCCTCCTGCGAGGCGATGCCCGAGAATGCGGCCTCCTTGTTTTCCCGGTCGATGACCTTGATCTTGTCCACGATCTTGGCGGGGAGGTTCTTGAGTGCAGCAGTCGGGTCGTTGAAGAAAAAGGTCTTGCCGCCGACGGTGATCTTGTCCACCGGCTCGCCGTTCACCTTGACCGTGCCGTCCTCGCCGACCTCCATCCCCGGCATCTTCTTGATCAGGTCCTCCAGCATCGCGTTGTCGCCCACGTGAAAGGCCGCCGCGTTATAGATCAGCGTGTCCTGCCGGACCTCGACGGCATTGCCCACCGCCGTGATGGAAGCGGCGTCGATGATCTCCGGGTTCTCCTCCAGTTTGATCTTGCCGAGGTCCTCCTCATAATTGCGGAAGTTGCAGTCTTTCCGGAACGGCGTGTATCCGATCAGTTCCACGTTCAGCCGGTAGCGGCCAACGGGCACGTCCGGGATTTCCACGGCACCCTGCTGGTCGGACAGGGCGAAATGGGTGATGGTCGTGTCGCCCTGCGGGTTCAGGTACACCGTCGCGAAGGGCAAAGGCTCCTCTGTTTTGGCATCTTGCACGGTCAACTTGACCTTGATGTTCCGGTTGCGCTCGAACATATCGTAGTCCATCACGACGACCTGCGCGTGGGCGGAGATGGCCAGCAAGAGGCCCAGGAGGGCTATGGTGATTCTTTTCATCATTTCATTCCATTTGCTATGAGTGCTTCAAACTCCGCCTGGGGAATCTTGCCTTCGATGCAGACGAACTGGCCGTAATCGTAATCGACATCCATCCGCACCAGCACGAAGCCCGTCACAGTTTTGCCGTCACCGGCAACAAAAAGCCGGGTAACCATTTCGCTCTCCCGTTTCTCCATCAGAAGCCCATAGGCGTTGCCGGTAAGATAATCCTGGATATCCATTCTGAGACCGCCGAATTGCGTATTACGCTCATAGCGCTGGGTTTGGATAACGCTCGTACCGGCCAAATTGCGGGTCTCCCTTTCTTTGGCGAATTCCAGCATATACAAGCCGTCAAGGGTCTGGATGACCGGTGTGAGATCTACGGGATGGTTGAGTTCGATCTCGGGAATCTTCCCGATCATCTTGAACATTGCCTGGGAGATATAAGTGGCGGAAACGCCTTCCTTTACAGACCATTTGGTAAAGAGGGACATCGCATCCGCCTTGGCAAGCGGGGCAGCCAAAGAGGATCCGACAGGCCCGGATCTGACGCCCGCGCGCTCCTCCCGAAGGGCCTGCTGCCACGCTTCGATCACCTGCCGGTTGGCTTCTTTCGCGGCCTGCAGGGCCTGCCGGTCGGCTTCTTGAGCCGTGCGTCTGGCCTGCCGGGTATTCCTTTGTTCGTCCCGGAAATACTCCGATACCGTTCTTCCGTTCAGCAGTATACTATGAGCTTCTCCCGAAGGCTGCTTCTTCCACGAAATGGATTTGATGGGCTTTCCCCCTAAAGGACGGACCACATAATAAGAAATCCGGGCGCTCTCCCGCACATAGAGTCCCAAAAAATCGTCTTTTCTGGCATCCATCGTGCGCTGGGTGCGGAAACCCTTGACCGGATTCCCATCCATATCAATGATTTCCAGCGTCTTGAACTCAGCCGGAGTCAACGTGTACTGCTTCGTATCAAAGGCGGAAGCAGGAATCACACTTTCCGGAGCAGCAAACAGCGGCGCTGCAAAGCCGAGGAGCAGGCTGAGTAGGAGGGAGATTTTTTTCATAATCCATTCGTTTTTTGATTATTCTCAATGGGCTGGCTGATATCCTTGACGGCTTCGTTGAACATCGCGAAAGCCCGCGACATCTCGATATACGCCAGGGTCGGGTCGGTGAAGGTATCCTTCGGCCGCTGCGGCTTCCGGACCAGCAGGAACAAGGTGAGGGCGGCCAGCGCCGCGGCCGGGACGGCGCCCCAGAGCCAGCGGACAGATCGGGGTGCCGGCTTATCTTCCAACGACTCCGTGCCTTTTTCCACCAGGGACGCAGCGCTGGCCAGCGCCTGCAGCCGTTCCGGAAGGGCTTCCGGAACGGGGGGCTGCGGATCTTCTGCCATCCGCTGCAGTTCCTCGAGGCTGAGCCTCTCTATATCTTCCGTTGTCATATCTTCTTTTTGAGTTGTTTCTTCAAACGATGGAAAGCGACGCGGAGCGCGGTCTGCGAGAGCCCCGTCTGCCGGGAGATCTCCTGGTAGGACAGGTCTTCGACCATGCGCAGGTGCAACAGTTTCCGGCTCTTGGGCGGCAAGGCCCGGACGGCTTCCAGGGTCCGTTCCATCCGGGCACTGCGCACCAACCCTTCTTCCGCCGGAAGGTTCTCCTCCACAGGAACGGTCCGCCGGCCGGCCCGGGCCCGGAGACGGTCGACGCACAGGTTCCGCATCAGGGTCAGGCACCAGGCCTGCGGATTGCTTACCCGGTCCAGGCCGTCAACGCTGTTCCAGATCTTGAGGAACAGGTCCTGGACCGCATCCTCGGCTTCTGCCTGCGATCCGAGCAGGCGGAATGCCACACGATACAGGCCCTCTCCCAGTGGCAGGTACACGTTTATGAATTCTTCCGGCGTCATCCACCTTGTAGACGGAAATCATTGCAAAAAGTTACATATGGGAAGCATAAAATATGCCGGGCACGGAGATGCTGTCCGACGTGCCCGGCAAACAAACGGCCCTCTCTCAGTATTCGTCGATGGCGGCGGCGATGGAGAGGATGGTCTGCTGGAAGAGGACATTGGAGCCCCTAAGGGGCATCCAGTGCTCTTCGGACAGGATGCCCCTCAGGTATTTCTCCGTATAGACGGTTCCGACGGTGCCGGCATAGATTTCCACCGCGCCCTTGCCGTCGAGCCGCATCGCCCGGATGGGGAAGCGCTCGGCGTATTTCTTCTTGCTGTCATAGACCAGCACCTCCATATCCTTCCGGCTGCGGTCGTTGTTGATGCAGGGAAGGAATCCGCCTGCCGCCCGGATACTGTCCCGGATGGCGTCGTGGATGGCATCCTCCGCCTTTTTATAACTGTCTGCCAGGTTGGCGAGTTCCTGTCTCATAATCCCTTGGCATCAGGTTTACGGTTGGACTGTGATAGCAGGATGCCCGTCGTCGTTGGCCCTGTAGTGCGGCGCGTAGAGCGATTCGATGACGGGAACGGGGCTCTGGAAGACGCCTTCCTGGGTCACGAAGAACTCTTCGCTGAAGCTGGTCTTCTCCTCGGGATAGCTGTCGAACCAGAACTCGGTGCGGTCCGCCAGCACGCTGCGGTAGCCTTGCGGGCTGAAGCTCACCCAGCCGGTGATCGAGATCGGGCGGGCGAACCAGCCGTAGCGGCCGGAGAGCTGGTTGACCGGGCGGAACGCCGCAGGACGCGGGGCGGTCAGGCGCACGAAACTGCGGTTTTCCTCGTTCCAGATGCTGTAGGTCGCCACGACCTTGTCGCCCACGTGCAGGATGTCGCCGTCGCTGAGCGGCTTTCCGTCGCGGGAGAAGCTGCGCTGGACGGTGAACCCGTTGCCGGCGGCCTTGATCTGCTCGAAGGGCAGGGTGGTGGTGGCCGACAGGGCGAGCACCTTGGTCTGCAGGGTGGCTTCCGTGCCGCGGAGCACGCTGCCGATGGCCTGGATGTAGGCCGGGTCGTCCTCCCACTGCTGCGTTTCCTTCTGGACCATCAACCAGAGGCGGATGCCTTCGGCGACTTCATTGTGGCCGCAGTCGGTCAGCAGGTCGCAGATGAGCGCGTGGGCGTAGAGTTCGCTTTCGAGCAGGCCTCTCCACGGCATCACCGCATTGGGATAATAGGTGCCGCCGCTGCGGTGCGGTTCGGCGTACTGGAGCAGGGACTCGACGTCCTTCTTCAGGGAACTGCGGAGCCGTCCGGAGGTGAAGAGCGAAATGCCCCAGGCCTTGGCGAGGGCGGCACCCTCCTCTTCCTCGATGAGGGAGCGCAGGGTCTTCATCCGGCGGGCCTTCTCGAACACCCGGCCGTTCAGGCCGCGCTTCGAGCCCGGCACCAGATAGCCCTTGACGGTCTTCTTGAATTCGCGCATCTCCTTCCAGCCGGTGTGCGGGTTGAAGTTCACTTCCGGGAAGAGGGCCCGGGTGTGCAGGTACTCGTCGAAACTGAGGCCGCCGCACCAGACGGGTCGTCCCTTCTCGCCGAAATAGCTCTTGTCCAGGAACTTGGCGGCGTTGTAGACAGTATTGGAGAGCTCTTCGGGGCAGGCGTCGCCCATTTCGGCGATCCGCTCCAGCAGCACGGCCGTGAGGATGGGCGAGGAGCTCATCTCCGGGAACCAGCCGAATCCGCCGTCGTTGTTGCGGCAGGCAAGGATCTTCTTCACCATTTCGGCGCGCTGCTCCGAAGTGGCTCCGGAAAGCTTGCCGCCCGGCAGGATGTCGATCAGGTAGTTGGCGAACAGGGCCTCGGACTGGTCGAGCAGGTTGTCGCTCTGCGGCAGGACCTTCTCCGGAACGGCCTCGCGGATCATTCCGAGGATGGAAATCTCGCGCAGGGAGGCCTCGGCGCCCGAAACGTTCACGAACTGGCTCTTCAGCGAGGCGAGCACGGCGTCGCGGTCCATCCCGGCGAGCAACAGGGCGGAATGGGCCTCGGTGATGGTCTGCACGGCCGGCTGGACCGGCATCGAAACGAACACGCCGTCGGAGCCGAATTCCGCATTGTCGGCCGTGAAATTGACCAGCAGGCCGAGGTTCTCCATCCTCGGGGCGGAGATTTCATAGCTGAAATCGGCGGATCCGTTTGCCGGCACGGTGATGCGCGTGCCCTTCTCGGAAACGGTGGGAGCGGTCTTGTAGTCCTTGCCGTTCAGGAAACGGACGGAGAGATACCCTGACACCGGGACTCCCTTGCTGTTCGCGAGGGTCACGCGGGCGACATAGCGGTCGCCTTCGTACAGGAACTGCGGCTGCACGACGGCCACCTTGACCGGCAGGGTCACGACCATCTCCTGGCGGAGCGTGGCGTTGTGGAAGGACTTGTCGTGCGCGTACAACTGCACATAATAGGTGGAGAGCTTGTCGGCGGTGGTGAAGTTGAAGGTCACGACGCCGTCCTTGTCGGAGCGAAGGAACGGCTCCCAGGCGATCGTGTTCGCGAAATTCTCGCGGATGGCCTCGTTTTCGCCTTCGGGGGCGCCGCTTTCGCCGGCCTCTTCCGTTTCGACCGAGTCATACGAGGCGACGGCGTTGTCTTCCACCATCCGGGCCATCGGGGCGGACTCTTCCATCACCATCATATCCACGACCGCGCCGCCGGCAGCGGATTTGGACAGCATCCTCATCCCTCTGCGGGTGTTCTCGTCGGAGCCGCGGGCGTAGGAATAATCGTGGCCGATGGTGTCCAGATAATCGACGTCCGGCAGCGAACGGCGGCTCGGCTCGACGGAATGCCAGACGTTGCGCTGGATGGTTTCCGTGCTCTTGTCGAAGATGGTCGCGGCCACCTCCACGCCCTCTGCCGTCCGGATGGTGAAGCTGTAGTCGTGGTGGGGAGCCGTGGTGTCCAGGAAGCGGCTGAAGGCGAGCGGCAGCTGGAAGCGCGCCGCGGGCTTGTAGGTGGAGCGGGAATACTCGAAGGACCGGCTGTCCTTGAACCAGAACAGCTTGAGGGTGAGGGTCTCGGGGTAGTCCGGCTTGCGGTCGAAGCGGATGGTCTGGAGCGAGCCGTCCCTGCCACGGACGCCGGCGAGCTTGACGATGCGCTTCTCCAGCAGGCGGTTCCCGTCGCCGTAGAGCTCGGCCACGATCCAGGTGGGACCGGTGGTGGAGCCGACCTGCAGGGCGATGCCCTTGCCGTCATCTTCGATTTCCTTGAAGAAACTGTGGACGTCCAGGTCCAGGGCGGTGTCGTCGTCGGCCGCCTTGATCACGTCGAAACTCTCCGTCTCGTCATAGGTCTTGCCGTCCCCGCCCGTGGCGGCGGCCACGGCCTCGATGGTATAAAGGCCGGAAGGATAACCTGCCAGGTCGATGGGCATCTCCTCCCCGTTGCGGGCGGTGCCTTCGTGAAGGGTCTTGCCTTCGTGCATCACCTTGTAATTGATTTTCAGGGAAGGATGGGTGCGGACGGCGCCCGGGCTGCCCAGCTGGATGCTCGTGAGGACGAAGCTGTCGCCGACGACGGCGCCGCTGCTCGAGCCGTCCACACGGCTGAACCGGCCCGGAACCCGGTTCTTGACGGAGATGCCGAGCGGCAGGTTCCTGGACACGGAAACGGATTTCTGGAATTCCAGGGTCTCGCCGGTGGCGTCCGTCACGTGGACGGTAATCACCACGTTGTCGTAATAGTATGTCTCTTTGGGGCCTGTGAAACCGATTTCAAAATCCCCGGAAGCGGCGAGTTTCAGGTCGCCCTCCCCGATTATCTTGCCGCGGTGCTCGGCCTTCCAGCCGGCCTTGGCGGTGCCGAGGCTGTGGCCGGAATAGCTGCGGATCACGCCCGAGGCGGTGATCTCGTCGCCCGGCAGGTAGAAGCGGTCGTCGGGTTTCCAGGTCAGGTTGAAGGTGGGCAGGACGAATTCGTCGGCACGCACGCGCTGGGAAGCGATGCTCCTGCCGTCTTCGAAAACCTCGATGGCGTACATTCCGCCCTTGGCGCCCTTCTTGAGCACGAATGCGCCGGCCGCGGTGCCGAATTCATTGGTGGTCAGGTCTTCCTCGGCGATCCGCTTGTTCTCGGGGTCGGTAAGGACGGCGTGCAGCTTGATGCCGGCGGGCCGGGTGGCGTATTCGTAGGTCCCTTCATAAAGCAGGACCTTGTAATGGACCGTCTCGTCCGGATTGAAGGCGCTGCGGTCCGTGATCAGCTCGGCGTGATGCCGGGCGGGGTTGTCCGTGCCGACCGTCTCGCGCGTGATGTAGCCGAAGCGATGTTGGGGGGACATCCGCACGCGGCCGCCGATGCGGGTGACGGCCTGGATGGAAAAGCCCCGGCGATTCTTCTCGATGCGGTTCACGAAGGACTCGGGCAGGTAGGTGAAGCCGTCCATCGGGAGGCTTTCCGTCCGGGCCACCTCCTTGTCTTCATCGTTGTAGAGGACGAAGACGCAGTCCTTCACCGGCTCGCCGGTCAGGTAGTCTGCCACGTACACGCCGTATCCGTCCAAGTCGCGTTTGTGGGCGATGGAGAGGGTGTACCTGCGGTATTCGCTTTCCGTCTCCACCTTGCCGCCGGAGCACTTCAGGGTATAGGTCTTGTCATCCAGGTCGGGCAGTTTCAGGTCCAGGGTGTCCCGGAGGTAGAAACTGTTGCGGGAATTGTTGACCGTCGTGTTGAAGACCTCCTTGCTGCCGTCCAGGATGCGGACGCGCACGGAAGGGAGATTGCGCACGGCCAGTTCCGGCTTTCCTTTCTCGATGTCGATGTCGATGGCCTGCTGCGTGAGGGTGCCGAAGAGGTCGTCCACCTTCGTGCAGCACTCGGCGACGGCTTTCTCGTCGCCGGAGAAGCGCTTCCGGTCGGTGATGAGGGCCTCGCAGTCACGGGCGAGCTGGCGGTATTGTTCGGAAGGTGCCTTTTCGTCGTCCAGCTCCATCTTGCGGGTCGTGAGGACGTTTTCCCGGGCCAGCAGGGCGAAAGCCTTGCCGTCGTACTGACGGGCCAGTTCCTCCATCCGTTTCTTGGCTTCCTTCCAGGGCATACGCGAGGTCAGGGCATACTCCACGAAGGGTTCCAGAGGGTATCGTTCGGCGAAGTGCTCGCGCGCGGCCGCCTCGGCTTCCCGGGAACGGCGGTCGGACAGCAGGCTCCAAAGGACATAGTCGTAGTCGTTGGAAAGGCGTTCCGGCAGGATGGAGGAGAATACGTATCCGTTCAGGCCGCTGTCGTTCTCCCAGAATTCGGGATTCTTCGTTTCCTGCAGCCGGTCCTTGTGCTCCTTGACGTATTGGAGGAGGTTCAGGGTGGAGCTGCTGCCTTTCCGGTTATAGAAGACGGCGACGGGCTCGCCGAACTCTTCGATCTCCTTGTTGGCCTGGCTCCTGAGTTCGTCGCGGAGTTTCCAGTTGGTGCTGACACGGGCTTGATAGTACTTCCAGCAGGCATCGTAGAAATCCCAGGGGAGTTTCTGTGCCGTGGCTTCTTTCTTGATTCTTTCCAGGATGTCGGCCTGGTCTTTGGGCTTGTCGGCGTCGACGGCCTTCTCGTACTCGGCCCAGAGTTTGGTGAGGGTGTGGCCGTTCTTGTCCTTGGCGCAGGCTTGGAATGTCATATTGCTCAGGGTTAAGAGGATAAGGGAAATCAGTTTAAGCGCTTTCATAAGGCAGTGTCGTTAACCGTGGAACATATCGATGGCCTCTGCTACTACAAAATTGCTGCCACCGATATATAAGATGCACCCGGGGGTGTCCTTTGCTGCATCGAGGGCCTGCCGGACACCCTCCCGCACGCTGTTGCAGGGGGTGCAGTCCAGCCCGGCCATTCCCTCCGCAAGCCGTTCCACGGGCAGGGCGCGTTCCCCCTGCGGGGCGACGAGGAAATACCGCGCACGGGGCGGCATCATCGGCCGGATGCCGGCGAGGTCCTTGTCGGCCATAATGCCGTAGACGATGACCAGCGGGCGTCCGCTTTCTTCCAGCCTGCGGAAATTGATTTCCAGGGCGGGGGGATTGTGCCCGATGTCGCAGATGACTTCGGGCTCCGCCTGCAACCGCTCCCAGCGTCCGCGCAGCCCGGTGCGGGCGGCGGTGCGGGCGATGGCCTCGCGGTCGGCTTCGACGCCGAGCAGGTCCAGGGCGGCGAGGGCCGTCCGCAGGTTGGCCTCCTGGCAGGGGCCGGACAGGTCGGTGGGGAAGAGGTCCGCCGGGAAATCCTCCGCCCAGAACAGGGGGCAGGGCGCCGCTGCGGCCCGGGCTTCGAACACCGGGGCCGTCTCTTCATCCCTTTCCCCGCAGAGGGCGGGTACGCCGGGCTTGAAGATGCCCGCCTTCTCGGCGGCGATCTTGGCCCGCGTGTCGCCCAGCAGGGCGCAGTGGTCCAGCCCGATGCTGGTGACCACGGCCAGTTCCGGCGTGAGGATGTTCGTGCTGTCCAGCCGTCCGCCCAGCCCGGTTTCGATGACGGCGATATCCACTTCCTGCTGCGCGAACCAGCGGAACGCCAGCCCGGTGGTAATCTCGAAGAAGGAGAGCCCGTCCAGGTTCTCCCGGGTGAGGAAGCGGAACACGTCCTCGCGCGGGATCATCGACCATCCGCCGTCTTCCACGAGCTTTATGCGTTCGCGGAAGTCCGTCAGGTGGGGCGAGGTGTACAGGCCGACCTTGAATCCCGCCGCGGCGAGGGCGGAGGCGAGCATCGAGCAGACGGAACCCTTGCCGTTGGTGCCGGCCACGTGGACGGCGCGGAATCCCTGCGACGGATGCCCCAGCGCGGCGTCGAAGCGCCGCATCCCTTCCAGCCCCGGCTTATAGGCGCCGGTGGTGAATCCTGCGGTCTGGACGCTCGGATGCCGCCCGAAAAGATCCTTCAGGAGGGCGTCATATCTGTCTTCGGAGTAAATCATTGTTGCAACTGATTCCAAATTTAACTAAATTTACACGTTTTTAATCACCGGATGGCAGAAAAAACATCAGCATTGCACGCGGTTTACGTCATCGACGGGGTGCAGGAGGAGTACACTCCGGCGCAGCTGCTCGATGCCGTGACGGAGCCGGAGGGGCGTCATCCTTTCCCCGGTCCGGTGGACGCGCGTGCCGTGGACGAGACCCTGGATCCGGTGTTCCGCGGTGCGGAATTCGACCTGGAACGGGTGGGGGACTGGCTTGACGCCGTCTGTGCCACGCCCAAGCTCCTGCCCCCGGCGGCGGCCGACAACTACACCCGCGTGCGGGTGGCGTCGGCGCTGCTCGACGCCCTCTGGCGCACGGGCCGCTTCCGCCTGGGAGACCTCCGCCTGGAAGCCGCGTGGCGCTGGGACGAGGCTCCCGTGGGGGCGCGTGCCGCCTTCTATTCATCCGTGCGGGCGGCCGCCGACTATGTGGACGCCCTCGGGGTGAAGTTCTCCTCCTACCGCTACGCGCGGACGACCGGTCCTTCCGAACTGCAGCTCCGCACCCGCATCGCGCGGGAGGCCGACGAGGACCAGTACGGATTCGTCAGCGAACCCTTCAGTTCCGAGCATCCGGTGCTCGGGACGCGCCGTTCCTGCCCGGCCGCGTTTGCGCCCGACCCGCAGAGCTGGGTGGTGTACATCCCGTTCGACACGGCTGATTTCCGCCTGGGCGGCTCGCTGCTCGCGCAGACCCTGGACCTGGGGGGCGGTCCCTGCCCGCAGATCACGGACGCCGACTATTTCGCCGACTGCTACGAGGTGGTCCGCGAACTGGTCGAGGACGGCATCCTGCTGTCCGGCGCCACCGTGGGCGAAGGCGGCCTGCTGCGCGCCGTCCGGCAGATGGCGCAGGGCTGCGGCCTGACGGTGGACGTCTCGGACATCCTCCAGTCCTACCAGGAGAAGGAACCCGTGCGGGTGCTGTTCTCCGAGATCCCGGGCGTGGTGGTCCAGATCCACGACGCCGATTTCGATTACCTCGACGCCGAACTCCTCCTGCAGGACGTGGCGTTCTTCCCGCTGGGACATCCCGTGCCCGGCTCGACGGACGTCCGCGTGAAAGCCTCGGAGAAGTCCGGCATACAAACCATATTGGAATCCCTGATGCGCAACGCGGAGGGGGAAGACTGATAACCTATGGGCAAACCCAAGATTTTCGTGCTGGATACCAACATCATCCTGCACGACCACAAAGCTATCCGCAAATTCAAGGACAACGACCTCGTGATCCCGATCGCCGTGATCGAGGAGGTGGACAAGTTCAAGAAAGGCACCGACACCCTTTCCTACAATGCTCGCGGTTTTATGCGCGACATCGACAGGATCACCAGCGGCAAGAGTTTCGGCGAGGAGGGCCTTCCCATCGGCAAGGGCCTGGGTCGCATCAAGGTGGAGCCGAACCATCCTTTCGAACCTCCCTTCGACGCCCTGTTCATCGACGACACGCAGGACCACCGCATCCTTTCCACGGCGATGTGGGTGCGCGACACGCATCCCGACAAGTTCGTGGCGCTGGTCACCAAGGACATCAACCTCCGGATGAAGGCCAAGGCGGCCGGGATGGAGGTGCAGGACTACCTGACCGACAAGGTCGAGGACCAGCGCATCGAGGAGGCGCAGCGCGAGGTGCAGACCATCACGCTGGAGGGTTCCGTGATGCAGGAACTGGCCTTCGGACCGGACAATTCCGTGGCGTGGAAGCGCGTCCTCAAGACGAAGCCCGGCCCGAACCAGATGTTCATCTTCCGCTGGGAAGACGACCGCGCCGCCTCCGTGTGCGCCCGCTATGACGCCGGACGCGACCGCATCGTGCTCGTGAAGGGCCGGGAGGCGTACGGCATCCGGCCGCGCAACGACGAGCAGAAGCTGGCCCTGGACGCCCTGCTGAACCCGAAGGTGGAGCTGGTCTCGCTGACGGGCGGGGCGGGCACCGGCAAGACGCTGCTTGCGCTGGCCGCCGCCCTCGAGCAGGAGAAGGAATACGACCAGATCATTCTCTCCCGTCCGACCGTCATCCTGGGCAACCAGGACCTGGGTTTCCTGCCGGGCGACCAGAAGCAGAAGATGGGTCCCTTCCTGCAGCCCCTGATGGACAACCTCGGCGTGATCAAGAGCCAGTACCGTCCCACCTCCAAGGAGGCGCAGCGCATCGACGCGATGCTCACGCAGGAGAAACTGGTCATCGAGCCGCTGGCCTACATCCGCGGCCGGAGCCTGGGCCGCTGCTTCTTCATCATCGACGAGGCCCAGAACCTCACCCCGCACGAGGTGAAGACCATCATCACCCGGGCGGGCGAGGGTACGAAGATGGTGTTCACGGGCGACATCTTCCAGATCGACCAGCCTTACCTGGACCAATGGTCCAACGGTCTGACGCACCTGGGCGAGAAAATGGCCGGCCAGCCGGTGTTCCAGCACGTCTTCCTGCGCAAGGGCGAGCGGAGCGCGCTCTCCGAACTTGCCGCAAAATTGCTATAATGAGTTTTTTATCGTAAATTCGCGGCGCGAAATTAATTACTAGACCTGATATTGTATGTTTGAAATGAAAAAACGCGTCTATCGCTTCGGTGGAAAGACGGCCGAAGGCGATGGGACTATGCGGGAGCTCCTGGGTGGAAAGGGAGCCAACCTGGCCGAGATGAGCAAGCTCGGTATGCCGGTTCCGGCGGGATTCACCATCACGACTGAATGCTGCGCCGAATATTATCAGTTGGGCGGCGGTTATACCGAAGACCTCAAGATGGAGGTCCGCGGCGCCCTGAACGCGACCGAGGCCCTGATGGGCAAGAAATTCGGCGATCCGGAGGATCCCCTCCTGGTGAGCTGCCGTTCCGGCGCCCGCTCTTCGATGCCGGGTATGATGGACACCATCCTGAACATCGGTCTGTGCTCCGCCACCATCCCGGGAATGATCAAGAAGACCGGCAACCCGCGTTTCGTGTACGACGCCTACCGCCGTCTCATTATGATGTATTCCGACGTCGTGATGGAGAAGGCCGAGGGCATCGAGCCCGCCGACGGCCAGGGCATCCGCCAGCAGCTGGACCGGATGATGGCCGAACTCAAGGAGAAGAAGGGCTATGCCTCCGATACCGAAATCACCGCTGACGAACTGAAGACCCTCTGCGAGAAGTTCAAGAAGAAAGTGAAGGAAGTGCTCGGCGTCGAGTTCCCCGACACCGCGCAGGACCAGCTGTGGGGTTCCATCGGCGGCGTGTTCAAGTCCTGGAACGGCAAGCGCGCCATCGCGTACCGCCGCATCGAGAAGATTCCCGATGACTGGGGCACCGCCGTGAACGTCCAGTCGATGGTCTTCGGCAATATGGGCAACACCTCCGCCACCGGCGTCGCGTTCTCGCGCAACCCGGCCAACGGCGACAACCGTTTCTACGGCGAGTGGCTCATCAACGCCCAGGGCGAGGACGTGGTCGCGGGCATCCGCACCCCGAACCCGCTCAACGAGGCCACCAAGAACGACCACAACCGCCACCTCGAGTCCCTCGAGATGGCTATGCCCAAGGTGTATGAGGAACTGGACGGCATCCGCAAGCGTCTGGAGAACCACTTCCACGATATGCAGGACATCGAGTTCACCATCCAGGAAGGCACCCTGTGGATGCTGCAGTGCCGTATCGGCAAGCGCACCGGCCTGGCCGCCCTTCAGATGGCCATCGATATGCTCGACGAGGGTATGATCGACGAGAAGACCGCCGTGATGCGCGTCACCCCGGCCCAGCTCGACGAAGTGCTGCACCCGATCCTGAACCCGGCCTCCGAGAAGGGTGCGAAGATCATCGCCAAGGGTCTGCCCGCCTCCCCGGGCGGAGCCGTGGGAACCCTCGTGTTCACCTCCGAAGCCGCGATGGAAGCGGCTGCAGCCGGCAAGAAGACCATCCTCGTGCGCGAAGAGACCTCCCCGGAGGACATCCAGGGTATGCGTGCTTCCGCCGGTATCCTCACCACCCGTGGCGGTATGACCTCCCACGCGGCCCTCGTGGCGCGCGGCTGGGGCAAGTGCTGCATCGTGGGCTGCGAGGCGATGAAGATCAACCTCGAGTCCAAGACCCTCACCTTCGCCGGTGAGAAGAAGGTCTTCAAGGAGGGCGACTGGTTCTCCCTGAACGGCTCCAAGGGTCTGGTCTATGCGAAGCAGATCGAGATGATGGACGCCAGCGAGAATCCGACCTTCCTGCGCTTTATGAGCATCGTGGACAAGTACCGCCGCCTGGGCGTCCGCACCAACGCCGACACCCCGGAGGATGCCCAGAAGGCGCTCGACTTCGGCGCCGAGGGAATCGGCCTCTTCCGTATCGAGCATATGTTCTACGGCAAGAACTCCGAGACCCCGCTCGCCAAGCTGCGCAAGATGATCCTCTGCACCACCGACCAGGAGCGCAAGGACGCGCTGGCCGAGCTGGAGCCGTTCATCAAGGCTTCCGTCAAGAGCACCCTCAAGGTGATGGACGGCAAGCCGGTGGTGTTCCGTCTGCTCGACCCGCCGCTGCACGAGTTCGTCCCCACCACCAAGGAGAAGACCGCCGAGGTGGCCAAGGAACTGGGCATCAGCGCCGCCGAGGTGACCCGCCGCGGCGAGAGCCTGCACGAAGTGAACCCGATGATGGGTCTGCGCGGCGTGCGTCTGCACGTGGCCTACCCGCTCATCGCCGAGACGCAGTACCGCGCCATCTTCACGGCCGTGGCAGAACTCTCCCGCGAGGGCTACCACCCGCAGCCGGAGATTATGATCCCGGTCACCGTGTCCGCCCGCGAGCTGGGCTTCCAGCGCGCCATCTGCGAGCGCATCAAGGCCGAGGTCGAGGTCCAGAACGAGATGATCATCACCTATAAGTTCGGTACGATGATCGAGATCCCGCGCGCCGCCCTGACCGGCGACCGTATGGCCCGTACCGCGGAGTTCTTCTCCTTCGGTACCAACGACCTCACCCAGATGACCTTCGGTTTCTCCCGCGACGACGTGGGTACCTTTATGGGCAACTACCTCGGCCACAAGATCCTCGACGCCGACCCGTTCCAGACCATCGACACCAAGGCGGTGGGACGGCTGGTCGAGATCGGTATCCAGAGCGGCCGGGCCGGCAGGCCGGACCTGAAGTGCGGCGTGTGCGGCGAGCACGGCGGCGACCCCGACTCCATCGCGTTCTTCAACAGAATCGGCGTGGACTACGTGAGCTGCTCTCCGTTCCGCGTGCCCATCGCCCGCCTCGCGGCCGCCCAGAGCGCCATCCGCCAGGCTGACTAAAGCGTCACCCGCCGGTTTGACCGGTGAATGTGAAAACGGCCTCCGAAGGAATCCGGAGGCCGTTTTTTTGTTCAATCGGGTTATCGCTTCTTCGTTTCCACGATGACATCCACGTCGTCCACGCCCAGGCGGACCTTCAGCCAGTTCTGGATGCGCAGGCGTTCCGCATCCTTGAGGGGTTTGGAGCATTGAAGGATGGCGACGATGACCTCGCTGGCGGTGTCGCTGTCGGCCGCGACCCGCTGTCCACGGGTCAGGGTGACCTGGTTGATGCCGTCGTACTGGGCGGCCAGTTCGCGCGTGAGCAGCGCCGTGGGAAGTTCGCGGTTCTGGTATTTCTGGATCTCGCCCGACAGTTCGGTGATCTTGCCTTCCAGTTCCTCGACCTGCCGGTTGTGCCCGTCGATGACGTTGCGGATCAGTTCAGATTCGGTCAGGATTTCGTTCTGGAAGGCGGCGTCCTCGTGGATGAGGATCTGGCTGCTGGCGATGCCGGCCTCTTCGGCCTGCGTCAGCAGGCGCTCCCGGGCCGCGTCGTCCATCTTCTCCCCGGCCAGGTAGAGCTCGAGGGTGGGCGGCTTGTGGTCCAGGTCGGTCTTGTAGTCGTAGATATAGCTCTTGCCGAGACTCTTGTTGTCTTTTACGAGCTGTTCGGCGTTGCGGGCGAAGTTGTTGTCGCGGATCATCTCGATGCCGGACAGGACGCTCGGGACGATCAGGGCGGTGAGGATGACCGCGCTCCAGCGGGCGCTGCGGCGGCTCCGGGCCTCGTCCTCGACCACCTTCGGGAAGTGGAGGTACTTGACCGTGATGACGGTGGCCAGCGTGATGAAGACCGAGTTGATGAGGAAGAGGTAGAAGGCGCCGATGATGAATTTCAGCTCCAGGTGGGCGATGCCGTAGCCGACGGTGCATAGCGGGGGCATCAGGGCGGTGGCGATGGCCACGCCCGGAAGGACGGTTCCGCCCTTCTCCTTGCGGGAAGTCTCCAGGATGCCGGCGAATCCGCCGAACAGGGCGATCAGGACGTCATACAGGGTGGGGTTGGTGCGGGCCAGCAGCTCCGTCGGACGCTCCAACTGGAGCGGGGAGATGAGGTAGAACAGCGTGGAGGCGAGGATGCTGATCAGCACCATCACGAGGAAGTTCTTGAAAGCGTTCTTGACCAGGTCGGTGTCGTTGGTGCCCACGCCCAGGCCGAAGCCGAGGATGGGACCCATCACCGGGGAGATGAGCATCGCGCCGATGATGACCGGTATGGAGTTGAGGTTGAGGCCCACGGACGCGATGATGATCGCGCAAGCCAGGATGAATACGTTGGGCCCGCGGAAGAAGATGCCGCGCCGGATGCTGACAGCGGCATTCTCCACGTCCACGTGGTCCTTCATATTGACCAGTATGCGGAGGAAACGGGTAAACTTGTTCATACCTTTGTGGTTGTTCAAAAAGCAAATATAAAGAAAAAGAGTTATATTTGTTGAATACGAAAAGACAATAACCACAACATCCACGAATATGGCAAAGAAACAGACCAACGGTTACCCCTGGCAATACTGCTCCCTGGGCGGAGTGGTCCGGGTGAACATCACTTCTGGAGAGGACATCGCCCACCTGGGCGAACTCGACCAGAAACTCTGGACGGTCCTGGCGTGTCCCGTGAAGGACCTGGACCTCGACGAGAAGACCCTTCAGCTGATCGATACCGACGCCGACGGGCGCATCCGCGTGGCGGAAATCGTGGCCGCGGCGCAGTGGCTCACCTCCGTAATCAAGGACAAGAACCTGATCCTCAAGGGGGAGGGCGTGCTGAAGCTGGACCAGATCGATACCTCCAACGAAGCCGGGCAGAAGCTTTACAACTCCGCAAAGCAGATCCTCTCGAACCTCGGGCTCGAGAAGGATGAAATCAGCGTGGAGGAAGCCTCCGACACGGTGGCCATCTTTGCCAAGACGCAGGCCAACGGCGACGGCGTCATCACCCCCGCCTCGCCGGACGACGACACCCTGCGTCCGCTCATCACGACCATCGCCGAGAAGGTCGGCTCCGCGACGGACCGCAGCGGCGAGGCCGGCGTCACCGCCGAGCATATCGAGGCCTTCTACACCGCCCTGGCGGATTATGCCGCGTGGCAGGACGCCGCGCAGGCCGACAAGGAGAACGTGTTCCCGTTCGGCGACGACACGGCGGCGGCCCTGGACGCCTGCAACGCCGTCAAGGATAAGGTAGCCGACTACTTTATGCGCTGCAAGCTGATCCGCTTCGACGAGGCCGTCTCCGGCGCCGTGGACGTCCCGGCCGAGAAGCTCGGCGCCATCAGCGAGAAGAACCTCGCCACGCAGTCCGAGGAGATCGCCTCCTATCCGCTGGCCCGTCCGGGCAAGGACACCGTCCTGCCCTTCGAGGGCATCAACCCGGCCTGGCAGCCGGCCTTCGCGGCCGTGAAGGCCTTGGTCCTGGACAAGGAGTTCCCCAAGGCGGAGGGCATCACGGAAGAGCAGTGGGCCGGCGTGCTCGCGAAGTTCGCTCCGTATACCGCCTGGATGGCGGAGAAGAAGGGCGAGGCCGTGGAGGCCCTGGGCCTGGACGAGATCCACGCCCTGCTGAAGGCCGACCGCAAGGCCGATCTGATGGCCCTGGTGGACGCCGACAAGGCGCTCGAGGAGGAAGCCAACTCCATCGACGAGGTGGGAAAGCTGCTGCACTATTACCGCGACTTTGCCAAGTTGCTCCGCAACTACGTGATATTCACGGATTTCTATGGGCGCAGGGAGCAGAAGACCCGCGGCGTCTTCGAGTGCGGCCAGCTGTACATCGACGAGCGCTGCTGCGACCTTTGCATCAAGGTGAGCGATATGGGCGCGCACGGCGATATGCCCAAGCTCAGCGGGATGTTCCTGCTGTACTGCACCTGTACCTCCAAGACCCACGGCGGCACGATGAACATCGTGGCCGTGATGACGGACGGCAAGACCAGCGACCTGCGTCCGGGCAAGAACGGCCTGTTCTATGACCTCGACGTCGGAGACTGGGATGCCGTGATCACCAAAGTGGTGGAGAATCCGCTCAGCATCAAGGAAGCCTTCTGGAGCCCTTACCGCAAGGTGGCGCGTTTCGTGTCCGACCGGATCGACAAGTCGGCGGCCGATAAGGAAAACGCCGCCGCAGCCAAGCTGCAGGGGAAGGCGGACGGCGCCCCGGCAGCCGGGAAACAACCGTTCGACATCGGCAAGTTCGCGGGCATCGCGGCGGCCATCGGCCTGGCTCTGGCCGGCATCGGCGGCGCCCTGGCCCTGCTGGGCAATGCAGTCAGCAAGATGCTCTGGTGGCATTGGCTTATCCTCATCGCAGCCGTGATGCTCATCATCTCCGGCCCGTCCTGCTTCATCGCCTGGCGCAAGCTGCGCCGCCGCAACCTGGGTCCCGTGCTCAACGCCAACGGCTGGGCCATCAACTCCCGCGTGCTGGTGAACACCCTCTTCGGCAAGATCCTGACGAGCGTGGCGAAGTACCCGAAGATGAAGCTCGACGACCCGTACGCCAAGCGTACCCCCTGGTGGCGCAAGCTGCTCCGCTGGCTGATCGCCCTGCTGATCGTCGCTTTCGGCGTCTGCTATTTTACGAATAACCTGAAGTGGATGGGCATCGAGCGCAAGCCGAAGGCGGACAAGACCGCCGTCGAACAGGTTGAAGAGGCTCCGGCGCCCGTCCTGGAAGAAGCGGCTCCCGAAGCCGAATAGAAAATGCCCAAAGCTACTATCTTTTCTCCGGAACAGGCCAACGTAGGTCTGTTCTGCGATGTTTTCCCGCCCGTGATGGACGGCGTGTCCGTGTGTATGGAGAATTATGCCTACTGGATGCAGAAGAAGGTGGGTGGCGTGTGTGTGGTCACCCCGTCCGCGCCGGGAGCCGACTACAGCGAACACGAATTCAAGGTCTTCGATTATTTCTCCGTTCCGGTGCCGATGCGCCATCCGTACGTGACGGGCATCGCGGAGATCGACCCGACCTATCTCGCGAAGATTGCGACCACGCGTTTCAAGATCCTGCACGCGCACTGTCCGTTCGCTTCCGGGATGGCGGCGATGCGCATCGCCCGGCTCCAGAAAATCCCCGTGGTGGCCACCTTCCACTCCAAGTACCGCGACGACTTTTCGCGCGTGCTGCCGAAGCTGGCGGTGGATATGATCATCGACCAGATCATCGAGTTCTACGAGCGCGCAGACCTGGTGTGGGTGCCGCAGGAGTCGGTGATCGACGTCATCCGCGAATACGGCTACAAGGGCCACGTTGAGGTGATGGACAACGGGTCCGACCTGGTGGCGGACTATCCGGAGAAGTTTTTCGTGGACGCCCGCAGGAGGCTGGGCATCGCCCCTGGGGAGTTCGTGATGCTCTTCGTGGGCCAGCACATCTGGGAGAAGAACCCGCGCCTGGTCATCGAGGCGCTCGCCCGCATCCCGGACGTGCCGTTCCGGATGTATTTCGTCGGGACCGGCTATGCCGCCGAAGAGATGCGGAAACTGGTGAGCGAGAAGGGCCTGGACGGCAAGGTGACATTTGTCGGCTCCATCACCGACCGCTCCGCGATTACCGACTATTATGCCGCGTCCGACCTCTTCCTCTTCCCGTCGCTGTATGACAACGCGCCGCTGGTGGTGCGCGAGGCGGCGGCGCTGCACACCCCGGCCGTGATGGCCGAGGGCGCGACGGCCGCCACCATCCTCAAGGACGGCGAGAACGGGTTCCTGGTGGAGAACGACCCGGACCGGATGGCGGAACTGCTGCGCAGCCTGATCCACGACCCGCAGCGCGTACACCGCGTGGGCCTGCAGGCCTCGAAGAGCATCGTCCGCTCCTGGGAAGACTGCGTGGATGAAGTGCTGGACCGCTACAACGCGCTGCTGCGCTCCCGCGGCCTGCCGCTCATCGAACGTCCAGCGTAGCGCTTGAAGAAACGGCCTCGCCGGAAGCGCTCAGACCTTCTGCAAACACCTCGAAACATCCGCTGTAAGCGGGCGTTTTGCATTCCACCGCAATGCTCTCGCCGGGGGCGAGGGTCAGCAGCGGATGCCAGTAGAGGGTCTGCCGGTAGTCGGGATAGTCCCTGCCCACGCCGGCGCAGGTGTAGGCCAGCGGCAGGGAGCAGCCCTGGAAGTCCACGATGCGCACGTTGTCCTCGAACTGCATCGAGGGGAGCGTGCCCTTGTAGGTGACGAAGTTCACCACCCCCGCGAAGCTGCGGATGCCGAGGAAGTAGGGTTCGGTGTAGATGTCGATATGGTGCACGAGCAGCGGGTCGTAGGAGAGGATCTTCTCGTGGTCGAGCACGGGAATGCCGTCCAGCAGCACCAGGGCGTAACCGCTTTGGAAATAGTAGCCGCCGAGGTTGTCGGACACGTGTACCTGAAGCTCGCGCTTGCCGTTCACGCGCCGGACGCGGAGCTCGGAGATGAACTCGATGAAGAGTTCCTCCATCACCGGGAAGCGGGTGTAGTCGTCCAGGATGTACCGGGTACGGTCCCGTTCGTCGAAGATGCGGTGCTGCCGGGCGGGCAGGGCGGTGTAGAGGGTGTCGGCGTCGAAATTCTTCTCCAGCTGCATACCCAGGCCGCGCAGTTCCAGTTCGCGGCCCCAGCCGCCATAGAGCTGAAGGGGAGGGATGTCGCCGGCGGGCAGGTCGAGGAACGGACTGAGCAGTTCCAGGTGGCAGACGTTGTCGCGGTCAACGCCCTGGATTTCCAGGAACATCTCCTGGTCGCCGTAGATGTTGGAGGTGAAGAAGGTGGCGGAGCCGTCCGCGCCGATGGATTCCGTGTAGATGTCTTCGCCATTGCCGGGCGAGGAGATGAAGGCATATTTGTCCTGCAGGGCCCGCAAGCCTGCGGCGTCGGTTCCCGTCACGCGGGCCTGGATGATTTCGCCTTCGTATTCGGGAATCACGCTCCCGTCGAAGCCGCGGGCGGCGGGAAGGGAGCGCGTGTTGCGTATGAAGTCGGCGATATGCGTTCCATCATAGGTAGGGATGCCGTCGTCGTGACGGACGCTGAGGCTGAACCCGATCTTCTCGGAACCATTGTTGGTCAGGACGATGCGGGTGGATCCGGACGTGCCGGCGTCATCCGCGGAAATCCGCAGCGACCCGGCGGCCGGGACGGGGAGAGCCCGGGGCGCCTCCGTGACGACTTTGACGCCGCCCTCGGTCCGTTCCGTGCTGAAGGTGTTGAAAACGGACAGCGTACGGGCGCCGGTGAGCGGATCGAACCCTTCTTCGGAAGCGCCCAGCTTGGTATAGGCCAGCAGCCGGTAGTTGCCGGTGGGCAGGGTGGAGGGCAGGATCAGGCGCCCCGCCCCGCGACCGCCGTCCAGGGCGATCTTGGCTGTCTGGACCAGGCCCGTCGGGGAATGCACCTCCACGTAGGCCGTCTTGCTGAAGGCGGAGAGCCGGCCGGTTCCGGCGTCCACGCACCAGGCGGACAGCCAGACGGCGTCCCCGGCCACATAGACCTCCCGGTCGGTCGAAATATAGACGCGTTCGCGCAGCCGCTCCGCGCCCTGCGCGGAAAGCAGGGGAAGCAGGGGAAGCAGGCAGGACAGAAGGATGATTGTCAGTATCTTTTTCATACGTGGGATCAATTGTGTCCGGAGGGCCAGCCTTCGGGTTTGGTCTTGGTGCCACCCAGTCTGCGGCAGTCGATGCAGGCGTTCAGGGCCCACATATAATGGGAAGGAGTGGGCGACATCGTCTCGTAAAGCTCGTCGTAGGGGAGATAGCCGTGGTGATACCAGTACGCCAGCGAGTCGGGATAAGACGCGTTGACCTTCTTCTCGTCGCGGAACCGGGCCGGTCCCGGTTTGTAGAATTTGTTCTCGCCGTTGTCGTAAAACATCACGGCTTCGACGGGGACGGCGGCGTTGACGTACCCCATCACCTGGAGGTCGGGATCCGAAATGCAGCGGACGTTGCTGGCCATCTCGCTGGGCGTGGGGGAGAAGATGGACCCCTGCCCTTCGGAATTCTGCTGCATATTGTTCCAGTAGTTGAATGCGTCTTCGCTCATCGCCTGCAGCTGCACCGTGATCTTGTACATCACCTGCAGCCGCTGGTCCGAGAGCGGGATGGTATGGAAGGCGAGTTCCTCGAAGCGGTCCTCCGTCTGGTTGGCCGTGGAGAAGATGTTGATCTTCGAGGAATTGGCGGATTTCCAGCAATAATACAGGTTGGGTTCGTCGTATGCGGAATAGTAACCGATCGTTTTGGTGGGCGGGTCATACCTGAGCATCGTGTTGAGGTCGCTGTGGTATTCCCAGACTTCGGAGAAGGACCAGCGGAAATGGTGGGAGCCGTGGCAGTGCATCGTCAGTCCGATCCAGAGCTCGTCGAATCCTTCGTTCTTGCTGTAGGAAAGGGCGTCGATGGTAGGGGCGGGGCAGGGTTCCAGCCAGTCGGATTCGAAGGTGTTCGTGATGTCTCCGAACTTGTCGAGCGTTTCGAAATGGAGACGGTAGCGCTGGCCTTCCCGCAGGCTGCCCGTGTCAAAATACAGGAGCCCGTCCGACCAGTCGAGACTCGACCAGGGGCCGGCGCCTTCCACCCGGGAGCCGTCCTCACCTTCGATGTAACCGGTCACCCGCGGGGGCGTGGACTGATAGTCGTCATAACTGTCGGTGTCGAAGGGCTGTACGTAGCTGAATTTCACGGTCGTGACACCGCCGACGAGGATGTCTCCCTCGACCACGAGGGGCCATTCGCTGGCCTTTTTGATATCGACCTCATAGGGGAAGATGCAGGAGGCCGCGGCAAGCAGCGTGGCGGCGAGGGCCGCAGTGCGTATGATAAATTTCGTGGCCATCAGAATTTCAGGTTGAGGTTGATATAGGGGATGGGATAGGCGAAGACCGAGAGCAGGTAGCTCTCCGTGCCGTTGAAGAAGACCGAGTACGCGTTCTTGCGGGCGGTCACGTTATAGACGCCGATGGTCCAGGACATATGCGAGAACTGGCGCAGGTAGTGACCCGGGTCGATGTTGACCGCGAGGTCCAGGCGGAAATAGTCCGGGATGCGGTAGGTGTTCCGCTGCGAATAGGCGAGCCGCCAGCCGCCGCCGTAGTTGAACCGGCCGATGGGCAGGGTGACGGGGCGTCCGGTCGCGTAGTCCAGGTTCGCCGACAGGGAATAGCGGTGGGTGAACTTGTAGTTGCCCGTCAACTTCACTTCGTGCGGTTTGTCGTGCGGGGCGTTGTACCAGGCCCCGCCGTTGATGGTCTCCACGCCGCGGTCCTTCATCTCGCGCAGCAGCGAGCGGGAATAGGAGTAGGAGAGCCAGCCGGTGAGTTTGCCGGAGGTCTTCTTGGCCATCAGTTCCACGCCGTAGGCCTTGCCGTAGGTCTCCACGAGGTCGTCCGCGAGGTGCTCGTTCATCAGCGTGGTGGCGCCGGACTTGTAGTCCAGCTGGTGTGCGGTCCGCTTGTAATAGGCTTCGAGCGTCAGGTCGATGGTGCCGTTCGCGACGGACCAGTACAGGCCGGAGGCGGCCTGCCAGCCGGTCTGCGGGCGGATGCGGTCGGTGGACAGCTGCCAGGTGTCGATCGGGGAGATGGAAGAGGTGTTGGAGATGAGGTGGATCTGCTGACTCATCGTGTTGAACCCTGCTTTCACGGAGAGGTTGTCGCGGAAGGAATACTTGCCGGACAGACGGAATTCGGGGTTCAGGTAGAACTTGGCGGGGTTCAGGGCCAGCAGGCCGCTCAGGCGCACGCCGCCCTCGAGGGTGAGTTTGGACGTGACGGTCCAGCTGTCGCTGGCGAACAGGGCGGGCTCTACGGCCTGCTGGGTGTCGAGCGCCCAGGTCCTGACCAGCGATTCGCCTTCGTACAGCGGAGCCATCGCACCGGGCTGCAGGTTGTAATAGGTGGCGTGAAGGCCGAACGTGAGGTCGTGGGAATCCGTGGCGGCGTAGCGGAAGGTGGCCTTGGCGAAACCCTGGTTGATTTCCGTATCCACGAGATAGCCGGACATCTGGTTATGGCCCAGGCTGTTCTCCAGGCGGGCGCCGTAGCGGTCGTAACCGGCGACGGCGGTCAGGTTGAGGCGGCTTCCCAGGCGGCTGCGCCATTTCACGGAGGCGTTCAGGTTGGCGTAGCGGAAGGCCGGGTCGCGCGAGAACTCGAAGCCGTCCCGGGACCAGTATAAATAGCCGTGCAGGGTGTTGGCCTCGTTGAGTTTGTGGGTCACGGATGCGTTGATGTCGCTGAAGGAGGCCTTGCCGCCGGCGTATTCGCTGCTCTTGGGAAGCAGGTTCAGCAGCCAGTTGGAGTAGGTGGTGCGTGCGCCGACGAGGAAGGTGGTCTTGCCCTTGTTGAGCGGTCCTTCCAGGTGGAAGCGGCCGGTCAGCAGGCCGATGCCCATCGAACCGGCGATCTTGTTGGAGTTGCCCTCGCGGTTGCGCACGTCGAGCACCGACGAGATGCGTCCGCCGAACTCGGCCGGGATGCTGCTCTTGTACAGTTCCACCTCGCTCACGATCTCGGGGTTGAAGGCCGAGAAGATGCCGAACAGGTGGGTGGGGTTGTAGATGGTGCCGTCGTTGAACAGGATCAGGTTCTGGTCCGTCGAGCCGCCGCGGACGTTGAAGCCGCTGGAGGCCTCGCCCACGGACTTCACGCCCGGCAGGGTGAGGACGGCCTTGATGATGTCGCCTTCGCCGAAGGCGCTCGGAATTTTGTTGATGACCTCCATCCGCACGCGTTCGATGCCCATTTTGGCGTCGCGGTGGTGCGACACGGCGTCGGCGGACACCACGGCGCTCGTCAGCGCGAGGACCTTCTCCTTCATCACCACGTCCAGCACGCCGTCGTCCCAGACCTTGAGGGTGAGGTGCATATCGTCGAGCGAGTAGCCGCTGAGGTTGAGGGTGTTGTCGCCGACGGGCAGGGCTACGCGGTAGAAGCCGGCGCCGTCGGTGACGGAGTAGGCGCCCGTCTTCTCGTCGTACACGGAAACGCCGGTGAGCGGTTCGCCGCTGGCCACGTCGCGGACGTGGCCGCTCACGTAGACCTTGCCGGTGCGGCCGGCGTTGCTCTCGCCGATTTCGTAGACCTTGTTCTGGAAGGTCACGACTGCACTCTGTTCAGCCAGGTACTTCTGCAGTTCGCTGTCGTCGGACCGGGATTTCCCGCTGTCGAAGTAGCCGGTGGGCAGGGAGGTGAACACGGACTTGCTGTGCAGGATGAAGCGGGCGGTGCCGTAGGAACTGACGATGTAACCTTTTTCGCGCAGCGCGTCGAAAGCGGCTTCGAGGAACTGCGCGCGCGGCGCACTGACGGTGAAGGTGGACTGCTCGGCTTCATCCTTGACATAATAGATGTCCGGCTGGATTTCCTTGCGGAGGAAGTGCACGAGCGAATCCAGTTCCACGCGCTTGACCTCCAGGAGATCCTGTGCGTGCAGGCTGCCGCCCAGGCTTCCGGCCAGCAGGAGGAGGGTGAAGAGGATCCTTTTCATTGGGCGGCGGTGTAAAGGACGGCTTTGCAGAAGTCGTCGAAACTGAAGTCGGACTGGTTCCCGCGGATGGCGTTGACGCCCTGGCGGATCTTCTTGCGGTCCGGGAACTTGCGGATGAGCGCGGCGCGGCCCTTGAAGCGGGAGAAGTTGCCCTCGGCGTCGCGGAAATAATAATACTTGTGGATGGCGAAATGGCGGGTCACGTCGGACCGGTAGTCCGGGTCGTAATAGCCGATGGTGTCGCCGTTGACGTTCTGGGTGTTGGAATTGATCTGCTTCTGTACGTGCTTGTACACGTGAACCGGCCCGTCGCCGAACACTTCATAGAACCCTTCCGGCAGTGCCCCGTCCGGGCCGATTCCCACGAAATTCCGCCCGCCCATCGTAAAGGAAGGCGTATGCTCCGGGGTGAGCGCAACGGCGAAGGGACTGTCCTCCAGCTGCACGAGGGCGCGCTGGGCCACGGCGTCGATGTTGATGGGAACGTCCCGGTAGAGGTTGCCTTCGAAGGAAATGTCTCCGCGTTCGAAAGCGGGCTGCGACCAATAGGGATTGCCGTTGGCCAGGAAGGTGTACCGGGTTCCCTGCTTCCCCCGGTAAAGGATGGAGCGGTCGCCGGCAGCTTTCTGGAATGCCTGCAGTTCGTCCTGGACTTGGGCGTGGGCCGGCTGGCAGCAAGCCAGCAATGCCAATACACCACTGATAATAGTTAATCTTGGTTTCATCATTTCGGCGAAGATAGAGATAATCGCAGTAATAACCAAATAGAACAACGGGGCAGTTTCAAGAAAACTGCCCTGCAATCCCGATTATCTTTCGTTTACCGTACCTCCAGCGAGGTGCGGGAGAGGATGGCTTCTCCCGATTCGGTCAACCCTTCCGCACGGACCTCGAAGCGTCCGCCATAATCCGGCGTCTTGCATTCGACGCTGACGGACTCGCCCGGAGCCAGGGTCAGAAGCGGGTGCCAGTAGAGCGTCTGCCGGAAGTCGGGATAATCCCGTCCCACGCCTTCGCAGGTGTAGGCCAGCGGCAATGAACAACCCTGGAAGTCGACGATCCGCACGTTGTCGGCGAACTGCATCGAGGGGAGCGTCCCCTTGTAGGTGACGAAGTTCACGATGCCCGCGAAGGTGCGTGCGCCGAAGGCGTAGGTGCCGTCGTAGATGTCGATATACTGCACGAGCAGCGGATCGTAGGCCAGGATCTTGTCGTGGTCCGGAACCGGGATTCCGTCCAGCAGGATCAGCGCCCGCCCCTGGGAGTAATAGAGGTGGTTCGTGGCGTCGTGGGTGCCGACCTGGATCTCGCGGCGGCCGTCCACGCGACGGAGGCGTATCTGCTGGATGAACTCGATGAAGAGTTCCTGCATCACGGTGAAACGGGTATAATCGTCCAGGACATACCGCTTGCAGCGGCGCCGGTCCAGGGCCCGGTGTGCCGTGACGGGCAGTTCGGAATAGAGCGTGTCGGCGTCGAAATTCCGCTCCAGCTGCATACCCAGGTTGCGCAGTTCCAGGGCGTCGGCATAGTCCGCGCTCAGCTGCATCGGCGGGATGTTCCCGGCAGGCAGGTCCAGGAAGGGGCTCTCGAGCTCGAGGTGGCAGACGTTGTCTTTGTCCACGCCTTCGATCTCCAGGAACATATTCGGGTTGCCGTAGATGTTGGCGGTGAAGAAAGTGGTCGTTCCGTCGGCCCGGAGGTTCTCGGTATAGAAGTTCTCCCCGTTGCCGGGGGAGGAGATGTAGGCGCTGTTGAGCTCCAGGGCGCGCCGTCCCGCTTCGTCCGTGCCCGCCACGTGGGCGCGGATGATCTCCCCTTCATATTCCGGGATGACGTCCGGGTCGAACCCGCGGGCGGCAGGCAGGGAGTGCAGGGCATCGGTGAAGCCAGTGATATGTTGCTGGCCGGCCGGTCCGGGGATGCCGTCGTCGTGACGGACGGCAAGGCTGAAGGAAACCGTTTCCGTGCCGGGGTTGGACAGGCGGATCCGGGTGCTGCTGGCGGTCGGAGCGTCGGAGGCTTCGATGGACAGCCTGCCGGCGCCCGGGACGGTTTGCGCCGCCGGCGCGCGGGCGACGACCTCCACGCCGTCCGGGACCCGCCCGGTGCTGAACGTGTTGACGACCGAGAGCGTCCGGGCGCCGGTCAGGGGGTCGAAGCTCTCCTCCGAGGCGCCCTGCTTGGTGTATGCCAGCAGACGGTAGTTGCCCGTGGGAAGGGTGTTGGGCAGGACGAGCCGGCCGGCGCCGCGTCCGTTCTCCAGGGCGATCTTGGCGGTCTGGACCATCCCTTCCTGCGAATGCACTTCCACGTAGGCGATCTTGCTGAATCCGGACGGAAGGCCGCTCGTGGCGTCCACGCACCAGGCGGACATCCACACGGCGTCGCCGGCCACATACACCTCGCTGTCGGTGGCGACGTACACGCGTTCGCGCAGGCGGTCCGCTCCGGCGGCGGTCAGCGGCAGGAGCAGGCAGAGACAGGAAGCCAGGAGCGGCAGATATTTCTTTCTATTCATAGATGCCTTCTTTTTCGGGCCAGTCGGCCGGTTTGTAGAGCGTGCCGCCGCTGAGCCGGCAGTCGATGCACTCGGCGTTCACCCAGACGAAATGGCTCGGCGTCGGACTCGTGTTCTCCCATTCGCCGTGCCAGATGCGCTGGCCCTGCTTGTATCTGGCGGCATTGATGATGTCGGTATTCTCGTGTTTCTCTTCGTCGGGCGGGAAGAAGTATCCCCCCTTGGGCCGCTGGAAGAAATTCGCCTCTTCGTTGTCATAGTACAACACGGCTTCGGTCACGCCGGTCAAGCCGACGTAGCCGAGCACCCGGTAGTCCGGGTCGGAGATGCACCGGAGATTGCTGGATATCTGGCTGGGCGTGGGGGCGAAGATGGACCCCTGTTCGTCGGTGTTTTCGCGGACCGTCCGCCAGAAATTGTAGCCGTCTTCGCTGAGCGCCTCCAGCGAGACCGTGACGCGGTAGAGCACTTGAAGCCGCCGGTCGTCGAGCGGGATACGGATGATGGCCAGGTCCTCGAAGCGGTCTTCCACCTGATTCTCCGTCGAGATGATGTCGATATTGCTGGACGAGTGTCTCTGCCAGCAGCGGTACACGCCGCCATCCCCCCTTTCGACACGCTTCGCGTTCGGGTCGTAATAGTACTGGGCCCGCAGGTCGCTGTGGTATTCCCACTCTTCCAGGTACGACCAGCGGAAATGGCTGGAGCCGTTGCAATGCATAGAAAGGCCGATCCAGAGTTCGTTGCTCGCTTCGTTCTTGGTATAGGAGAGGCGGTCGACGACCGGGGCCTGCCGCACCTCCATCCAGTCCGTCTCGAAAGTGTGGTAACGGTAATCCTGGCTGGATTTCGTTTCCAGGTGCAGGCGGTATCGCTGGTCGGTGCGGAGATGATCCGTGTCGAATACCAGGTGGTCCGCCAGGCTGCTCTTCCAGGTAAAGACCTGCCCGTCCGGCAGGGTGAAGGAATATTCGGGAAGATAGCCGTCGACGCGGCTCCCGTCTTCACCCTCGATGTAGCCGCTGGCCCTGAAACTGGTTGTGTCCATATATTCCTGGGGCAGCTGGGGCGTGCCTTCCAGCGGCTGGGCATAGCGGAAGTAGAGGGTGGTATTGGCACCGATCAGGATGTCCCCCTCGATCACGAAAGGATACTCCGCCCGGGTAGGAAGCTCCATTTCGTAAGGGTATTTGCAGGCGGCTGCGCCCAGCAACAGGAGCGCAACGGCGGTGTAGCGGAAGAACGAATGAGCGGCCATCAGAACTTCAGGTTGAGGTTGAGGTAGGGGATCGGACAGGCGAAAATCGAGAGCATATAGGTCTTGGAACCCTCGACGAAGACGGAGTAGGCGTTCTTGCGGGCCGTCACGTTGTACACGCCGATGGTCCAGGACATATGCGAGAACTGCCGCAGGTAGTGGCCCGGGTCGATGTTGACCGCGAGGTCGAGACGGAAGTAATCAGGAACCCGGTGGACGTTGCGCTGGGTGTAGTCGAGGCGCCAGTCGCCTCCATACTCGTAGCGTGCGGTGGGCAGGGTGATGGGCCGGCCGGTGGCATATTCAAGGTTCACCGACGCGGAGTAGCGGTGGGTGAACTTGTAATTGCCCACCAGCTTGATCTCGTGGGGCTTGTCGTGCGGGGCGTTGTACCAGGCTCCGCCGTTGATGGTCTCCACGCCGCGGTCCTTCATCTCGCGCAGCATCGAACGTGCGTAGGTATAGGAGAGCCAGCCGGTGAGTTTGCCGGAGGTCTTCTTGGCCATCAATTCGACGCCGTAGGCCTTGCCGTAGGTCTCCACGAGATCGTCGGGGAGGTGCGGGTTCATCAGGGTCGTGGCGCCGGACCTGTAGTCCAGCTGGTGGGCCGTGCGCTTGTAGTAGGCTTCCAGCGTCAGGTCCACGGAGCCTCCTCCGACGGTCCAGTACAGGCCCGCGGCGGCCTGCCAGCCGGTCTGCGGCCGGATGCGGTCGGTGCAGAGCTGCCAGGTGTCGATCGGGGAGATGGACGAAGTGTTGGAGATCAGGTGGATGTGCTGGCTCATCGTGTTGAACCCGGCCTTCACGGACAGGTTGTCGCGCAGGGAGTACTTGCCGGACAGACGCAGTTCCGGATTGAGGTAGAACTTGGCGGGGTTCAGGGCCAGCAGGCTGCTCAGGCGTATGCCGCCGTCCAGGGTCAGCGCCGGACTGACGGTCCAGCTGTCGCTGATGAAAAGGGAGGGCTCCAGGGCATTCTGCGCGGGAAGCCGCCGGTCGGCCACGATCGTTTCTTCATAGAGCCCGGACATATGTCCCGGCAGGAGATGATAGTAGGTGGTCTGGGCGCCGTAGGAAAGGTTGTGCGCGTCGTTCATCGCATAACGGAACGTGGCCTTCGCGAATCCCTGGCGGATCCCGGTCCTGACGCGGTAGCCGGACGCCAGGTTATGCCCCAGGGTGTTGTCCAGCTGGGCGTCGTAGTGGTCGTAGCCGGCCACGGCCGTGAGGTTGAGGCGGCTGCCCAGGCGGCTGCGCCACTTGAGCGAGGCGTTGAGATTGGAATAGCGGAAGGACGTGTCGCGGCTGAAGCCGAAGGAGTCGCGGGAGCCGTATACGTAGGCCTGGAGGGTGTTGTCGTCGTCGATCTTGTGGGTCACCGACGCGTTGATGTCGCTGAAGGCAGCCCGGCCGCCGTGGTAGTTGCTGTTCTCGGGCATCAGGTTGAGGATCCAGTTGGAGTAGGTGGTGCGCCCGCCCAGGATGAAGGTGGTCCTGCCCTTCGAGAGGGGTCCCTCGAGGCTGAAGCGGCTCGTCAGCAGGCCGATGCCCATCGAACCGGCGAGCTTGTTGGAGTTGCCCTCGCGGTTGCGCACGTCGAGCACCGACGAGATGCGTCCGCCGAACTCGGCCGGGATGCTGCTCTTGTAGAGCTCCACTTCGCTGATGATGTCCGGATTGAAGGCGGAGAAGATGCCGAAGAGGTGCGTGGGATTGTAGATGGTGCCGTCGTTGAACAGGATCAGGTTCTGGTCCGTCGAGCCGCCGCGGACGTTGAAGCCGCTGGAGGCCTCGCCCACGGACTTCACGCCCGGCAGGGTGAGGACGGCCTTGATGACGTCGCCTTCGCCGAAGGCGGTGGGAATCTTGTTGATGACCTCCATCCGTACGCGCTCGATGCCCATCTGGGCGTTGCGGTGGTGTGAAACGGCGTCGGCGGAAACGACGGCGGCGTTCAGCGCGGTCACCTTCTCCTTCATCGTGACGTCCAGCACGCCGTCGTCGAAGACCTTGAGCGTCAGGTGTATATCGTCGAGCGAGTAGCCGCTGAGGTTGAGGGTGTTGTCGCCGAGCGGAAGCGCGACGCGGTAGAAGCCGTCGGCGTCGGTGACGGTGTAGGCGCCCGTCTTCTCATCGTATACGGACACGCCGGTGAGGGGTTCGTTGGAGGCGACGTCGCGGACGTGGCCGCTGACATAAGCCTTGCCGGAATGCTTCGCGCCGGGGTCGCCGATCTCGTAAACCTTGTTCAGGAAGGTCGCCACGGTGCTCTGCTCCGCGAGGTACTGCTGCAGGTCGCCGTCGTCCGTGCGCTTTTTGTCCTCGTCGAACAGGCCGGCGGGCAGCGAGGTGAAGACGGTTTTCCCGTGCAGGACGAAGCGGTAGTCGCGCCAGCTGCTGACGACATAGCCCTTTTCGCGGAGCGCCTGTGCGGCCGCGGACGGAAAGTCTGCACGCGGGGCGCTGACGCTGAAGGTGGACTGCTCGGCGGCGTCCTTGACGAAGTAGTAATGCTCCGGGAATTGCCGGTCCAGGAAGCGGACCAGCGAATCCAGGCTCACGCGCCGGACTTCCAGGAGGTCCTGGGCTGGCAGTGCAGTGCAGCAGAGCGCCAGCAGGAGGGTCGGAAGGAACTTTCTCATCGGGCGGCGGTGTTGAGGACCACTTCGCAGAAGGCGTCGAAGTTTGATTTCGGCAGGTCGAGCCCGGCATCGCCCACGGCCCGGCGGATCTCCTTCTTGCGGGACGGGAACTTCTTGATCAGGGCGTTGCGGTTGCGGATACGGGAGAAATTCCCGTCCGCGTCCCGGAAGAAATACAGCACCTTGTAGGCGAAGAAAAGCTTGACCTGGGGACGGTAATTCGGATCTTCATACCCGATGTCGTCCCCGTTGACATTCGTGTTCGAGGCGGACAGGAGAGGCTTGTTGACCTGTTTGTAAACCTGCGCCGGACCGGTGCCGATTACGTCGTAGAAACCTTCCTGGATGCCCTCCACGTCCGGTCCGACCCCCACGAAGTGGTGGCCGTCGATATCAACTGCGCTCACTGCGCCGGGCGTGAGCGCGAAGGTGAATGCGGAATTGTTGAAACGCAGCAGGGCCCGCTGGGTGTGCGCATCGATGTTGAGGGGGACGTCGTAGTAATGGCGCCCTTCGAAATCGATGTCGCCCGGACGGAACTCGGGCGTATTCCAATAAGGGTGGCCGTTGTACGGGAAGTCGTAATGCTCCGCCTCCCGTCCGCTGTATATGACGGCGTGACTTTCGGCCATCTGCTGGTAGAGGCGGACCTCCGGGCCGTCCGGCGCCTGGGCCCCCGCGCCCGGACAACAGGCCAGGGCGGCGAGCAGTGGCGGAAGAAATCTGCAAATCAGCTTCATATTTCGCAATATATGTCGCAAGATACAAAAAAAAGCGGACTTATCTATCTTTCTTTCTATCTATCTATCTTTCTGTCAAATCAACGCGGATTGACGGAAATCACTGCTCCTTTTCGGTAAATAAAACGCAAGGCTTTGGAATTTCGGGAAATATGTCTAAATTTGCACGCTTTTTCCCGCGGTGGGGAAAAGTTAGAGTATTAACCCCAAAAATTTGTTGCTGAAATGGCTGAATATCTGATGCCTGAGAAGAAGCAAGAGATTTTCGCGAAGTACGGGAAGTCCAATAAGGACACCGGCTCTCCTGAGAGTCAGGTTGCTTTATTTTCCTACCGTATCGCTCACCTTACCGAGCACGTGAAGAAGAACAAGAAGGACG
>JAFYZZ010000089.1 GCA_017548445.1 Bacteroidales bacterium
CCTGTTCGCGGGCCTGCGCCACCGTGGCATCGATGAAGCCGCGGATGGAGGGGAAGGACGCGAAGTAGTCGTCGATGATCTGTTTGGCTTCGCTGCGCGAGCAGCGGAGGCGTTCGGCGAGGCCGAAGGAGGAGATGCCGTACATGATGCCGAAGTTGGCCGTCTTGGCGATGCGGCGCTGGTCGGCGGTGACTTCTTCGAGCGGGATACGGAAGATCTTGGCCGCCGTGGCGGCGTGGACGTCGACGCCGTGGCGGAAGGCGTCCACGAGGTGGGCGTCCCCGCAGAGGTGCGCCATCAGGCGCAGCTCGATCTGGGAGTAGTCGGCGGACATCATCACCCAGCCCGCCTCGCCCGGCACGAAGGCTTTGCGGATCTCGCGGCCTTCTTCGGTGCGGATGGGGATGTTCTGCAGGTTGGGGTTGGAGGAGGACAGGCGGCCGGTGGCCGTGAGGGCCTGGTTGAAGGTCGTATGGACGCGGCCGTCCACCGGGGAGATGTAGCCGGCGAAGGGCTCGATGTAGGTCGAGAGGAGTTTGCGCAGGCCGCGGTAGTCGAGGATGGCGTCGATGATGGGGCTGCGGTCGGCGAGGTGCGAGAGGGTCTGTTCGTCGGTGGGCCAGTTGCCGGATTTGGGCTTGCGGGCCTTGGGGTCGAGTTTGAGTTTCTCGAAGAGGATGACGCCGATCTGCTTGGGCGACAGGATGTTGAGCGACGGTTCGTCGGCCAGGCGGCGGACTTCCGCTTCGCGTTCGACCATCTTGCGGCGCAGGCCGTCGGCGAAGTCGCGCAGGGAGTCGAGATCGACCTTGACGCCGACCTGTTCCATCCGGGCCAGGACGCCGATGAGGGGCTCTTCGATGTCGTCGTAGAGGTGCTGCATCCCTTCGGTCTCGGACATTTCGCGCAGCAGGCAGTCGGCCAGGCGCAGGATGGCGGCGGTCTCCAGGGCGCGGTCGGGGCCGTTGTCGTCGGGGAGTTCGTCGAAGAGGGAGCCGGTGTCGGCGGGACCGGCGGCTTCCAGTTCGATGCCGAGGTAGCTGCGGGCCAGGACGTCGGTCTTGTGGCTGCGTTCGGGACCCAGCAGGTAGTGCATCAGGGCGATGTCTTCGAGGCGCCCGGCCACGCGGATGCCGCGGGCGGCCAGGGCGTTGAGCTGCGCCTTGAGGTCGGCGCCGGCCTTCACGACGGCGGCGTCCTCCAGCAGCGCGCGGAATTCCTCCGGCGCTCCTTCGGCCACCCCTTCCCCGTTCGCCACATACAGTTTCTCCCCCTGCAGGTTGATCGCCACCCGTTTTGCAGAGTTCACGAGGCCACGGGCGGCCACGGTTGCCGGCAACTGCTGTCTATCCTGTAAAACAGAATCAGAAACAGAACCGGAACCAACTGACATATGAGCATTTGAAACACTGACTTTCTTGATCAGGCGCTTCAGGGAGGGCATTTCGTAACGGTCGAGGAGGGCGGAGAGTTCGGGCGTCTCGACGGTGTCGAAGACGAGCTGCTCCGCCGTCACGTCCAGCGGGATGTCGGTCTTGATGGTGACCAGCCGCTTGGACAGGGCGATGCGGTCCTGCGCGGCGCGGAACTGCTCCTGCTGGCGGGCGGTCAGCTCGTCGAGGTGCTCGTAGATCCCCTCGACGGAGCCGTATTTGCCCAGGAGCTTGGCGGCGCCCACCGGGCCGACGCCCTGGACGCCGGGGACGTTGTCCGAGGCGTCGCCGCAGATCGCCAATATATCAATGACCTGCGCGGGCGTGGAAATTTTCCATTTGTCGCAGACTTCCGCCACGCCGAGCAGCTCGCTCTCGCCGCCGCTCTTGCCCGGCTTGAGCTGCAGGACCCGCGGCGAGACGAGCTGGCCGTAGTCCTTGTCGGGCGTGACCATACAGACCTCGAAGCCCTCGGCCTCGAAGCGCCGGGCGGCGGATCCGATCACGTCGTCCGCCTCGAACCCCGGAATCATCAGCACCGGGATGTCCAGCGCCTCGACGATCTGCGTCAGCGGGTCCAGCGCCTCGATCACCAGCGCGGGCGTCTCGCCGCGGTTGGCCTTGTAGGCGGGATAGAGTTCGTTGCGGAAGGTGCCTCCGGGCGGGTCGAAACTCACGGCGATATGCGTCGGATGCTCCCGGTCGATGAGCTCGAGCAGGTATTTCGTGAATCCGAACAGGATGGAGGTATCGACCCCCTGCGAATTGACCATCGGCCGCCCGAGAAAGGCGTAATACATCTTGAAGATGAGCGCGTGGCCATCGATGAGGAAAAGTTTCATGGAAACAAAGATGAAACTTTTTTGGGAAAGTTTCAAGCCCCTCGTTTTTTGAAACCCGAAATACGCAAAATGGGGTGATTATGAGACGATTTGTATCTTTTTTTTCGTATTATTGCAGCAGAGAATTAACTACACCCAACAATAACCATTCACAAAAACCCAAAAAAATGCTGAAAAAACTACTGAAAGTGACGGGTATCCTGACGATACTCCTCGCTTTGGCGGGGTCTGTGCAGGCTTCCGCCCAGCCCCGGGCGCTCTTCGGCAAGGTCATCGATCCGAACGGTCAGCCGCTCATCGGTGCCGGCATCGCAGTCCCCGGAACCACCAATGGTACCGTTACCGACGTCGACGGTAACTTCAACCTCCGCGTTAACCCCGGTACGACCCTCGAGGTCTCCTGCCTCGGCTATGTGACCCGCCGCGTCGCCGCTGCGGACAACATGACCATCACCCTCCAGGAAGACGCCGAGATGCTTGACGAGACCGTGGTCATCGGTTACGGTGTCCAGCGCAAGAAACTCGTGACCGGCTCTACGGTCAGCGTTTCCGGCGACAGACTCTCCGCCACGCACGCGGTCGACGCCTTCGGCGCCCTGCAGAGCCAGGCAGCCGGTGTGACCATCACCCAGAACTCCGGCCAGCCGGGCGAGAGCTTCAAGGTGACGATCCGCGGTCTGGGTACCATCGGTGACTCCAACCCGCTCTACGTCGTCGACGGCGTGCCGGGCGGCAACATCACCGCTCTCTCCCCGGACGACATCGAGTCCATCGACGTCCTCAAGGACGCTGCGTCCAGCGCCATCTACGGCTCCCGTGCCGCCAACGGCGTTATCCTCGTGACCACCAAGAAGGGCAAGGCCGGCAACGTCCAGGTCACCTTCGACGCGTACATGGGCTGGCAGAACGCCAACACCAACGGTGTCACCCCCCTGAACGCCAAGCAATATATGGAGATCAACGACAAGGCTTACGAAATCCAGGGCGTCAACAAGTACGACTGGGCAAGCCTCATCCCCAAGCAGTACGCCCAGATCCAGGCCGGTACCTGGAACGGCACCAACTGGCTTGAGGAGACCCTGGTCCACAACGCTCCGACCAGCAACGCCTCCATCAACATCCGCGGCGGCAGCGACGTTTCCCGCTTCGCCATCGGTTTCAGCCAGTTCTCCCAGACCGGTACCATCGGTTATCCTGCCGCACCGCAGTATGACCGTACCACCGTCCGCATGAACTCCGACTACTCCCTGCTCCGCAAGAACAACCGGGACATCATCAAGTTCGGCGAGAACGTGACCTTCACCTACACCAACAAGAAGGGCCTCTCCATCGGCGGCATCTATGACAACAACATCCGCACCATGCTCTCCATGAGCCCGCTGATGCCGGTCCGCGACGAAGAAGGCAACTGGTATGAATACGACGACATCGTGCGCGACAACTGGGACTTCAGCTCCGAGATGGCCAACCCGCTCGCCGAAGTCTACTACAAGCGCAACAACCGCTACAACAAGGGCTTCCGTCTCCAGAGCAACTTCTTCCTGGAGATCTCGCCCATCAAGGGCCTGACCTTCCGCTCCAGCGCCGGCTGGCTCTACAACCACAGCGAGAGCCGCAGCTACGTCCCTGTGTACCAGCTGAGTACCAAGACCTCCAACCCGGAGGACGACGTCCGCCAGGACCAGTCCTACAGCATGCAGTGGACCTGGGACAACACCATCAACTGGGTGAAGTCCTTCGGCGACCACAACATCGACGCCCTCGTCGGCCAGTCCCTGGAGAAATGGGGCTACGGCAACAGCGTCGGCGTGGGCAACTCCAACTCCCTGTTCCCGGATTCCTTCCAGCACGCCTACATCACCAATGCCAGTGTCGTCGATGCCGCCTACACCAGCATCAGCGGCCGTCCCAACACTCCGGGCGCCATGGCTTCCTTCTTCGGCCGTGTGAACTACAACTACAACGAGACCTACCTGCTCACGCTCGTGCTCCGCGCCGACGGTTCGTCCAACTTCGCCCGCGGCTACCGCTGGAGCTACTTCCCCTCCGTGTCCGCCGGTTGGGTCGTCACCAACGAGCCTTTCATGGAGTTCAGCAAGGGCTGGCTCAGCTTCTTCAAGCTGCGCGGCGGCTGGGGCCAGAACGGTAACAGCCGGGTCCGGGAATTCGCCTACCTCGCCAACATCGCGTTCGGCTCCGACTACTACTTCGACGACAAGAACAAACCCGGCATCGCCGCCTACCCGAAGAACGTTCCCAATCCGGTCCTGGCCTGGGAGACTTCCGAGCAGCTCAACGTCGGTTTCGACGCCCGCTTCTTCCGCAGCCGCCTCGGCGTGACCTTCGACTGGTACAACAAGACCACCAGAGACTGGCTCATCGAGGTTCCGGTACCGGCGACCGCAGGTGCCGACGACCCGTCCGACAACGCCGGCGCCGTCCGGAACCGTGGTGTCGAACTCCTCCTCTCCTGGAACGACAACGTCAACCGCGACTTCTCCTACGGCATCAACACCACCTTCTCCTACAACCAGAACATGATTACCCAGATCGGTAACGCCGAGGGCATCATCCACGGCGGTTCCAACGCCATCGCGCAGAACACCGCCGAGCTCTACCGCGCCCAGGTCGGCTTCCCGATCGGTTATTTCTGGGGCTACCAGATGGACGGCATCATCCAGAACGAGGCCGAGAAGCAGGCTTACCTGGACAAGTACTTCGACGGCAACGCCTCCAAGAGCCTCCAGGGCAGCTCCATCCAGCCCGGCGACGTGATGTTCGTCGACCTCAACGGCGACGGCAAGATCGACGAGTCCGACAAGACCATGATCGGCGATCCGAACCCGGATGTCACCGTGGGTCTGTCCATCAACCTCGGCTACAAGGGCTTCGACTTCTCGCTCAGCGGCCACGGCGCCTTCGGCCAGCAGGTCGCCAAGAGCTACCGCCAGTTCTCCGACCACCCGGACGACAACTATTGCACCGACGTGTACACCAAGTACTGGAACGGCGAGGGCAGCACCAACCACTACCCGCGCTTCACCCACGGCAAGCATGTCAACATGTCCGAGCTTTCCCGCGTCTGGCTGGAGGATGCCGACTTCTTCAAGATCACCGACATCACGATCGGCTATGACTTCAAGCGCCTCATCAAGAACCTGCCGGTGGCCCGCTGCCGCCTGTTCGTGAACGCCTCCAACATGATCACCTTCACCGGTTACTCCGGTATGGATCCCGAAGTCGGTTTCGGCAACGGCACGAGCTGGGCATCCGGTATCGACAACGGTTACTATCCTTCTTCCCGCTCCTGGAGAGTCGGTGTGAATGTCACCTTTTAATCCCTGAAAGCCATGAAAAAGACAATCATATATACCTTAGCAAGTGCCTTGTGCCTGCTTATGCTCGGGGGCTGCGACGGTTTCCTTGACACGATCAGCCTGACCACGAAGGACACCACCAACTTCCCGGTCAACGAGACGGACGCCATCCAGATGGTGAACGGTATCTATATCATCATGAACAGCAACCTCGCCGACCCGGAGGAGGACCCGTTCTTCATCTTCGACATCGCTTCCGACGACCGTCTGGGCGGTGGTAGCCAGAGTAATATCGGCGCCCAGGGCGTGGACCGCCTGATGAACTCCTATACCAACTGGATGCTTCCGTGCTGGAAGTGGCGCTACCGCGGTATCCTCCGCGCCAACTTCGCGCTGGCGCACATGGACGACATCCCGACCTGGAGCTCGCCCAACAAGAAGAACCAACTGCTCTGCGAAGCCTATTTCCTGCGCGCCTGGTACTACTTCAACCTGGCCCAGGTCTTCAACGGCGTGCCCCTCATGCTTACCCCCGAAGACCACGAAATATACAACGCGCCGCGCAACACGCCCGACGAGGTCTACGCCCAGATCGCTTCCGACCTCAAGTCTGCCATCGAACTCGGCCCCAGCGTCAAGTATCCTGAATGCGGCATCGGCCACGCCTCCAAGTGGACGGCCGAGGCCATGATGGCCCGCGTCTGGCTGTTCTACACCGGCTTCTACGGCAAGAGCGAGCTCCCGCTCGCCGGCGGTGGTTCCGTCTCCAAGTCCCAGGTCGCCTCCTGGCTCGAGGACTGCATCAAGAACAGCGGCCACGCCCTGGTCAGCGACCAGCGCAACCTCTGGCCCTACACCAACCCCTACACGGCCGCCGACTACAAGTACGACCAGGACAACAACCTGAACTGGGAGACCGACGAGAATGTCGAGAGCATGTTCGCAGTCAAGATGAGCAACAAGGCCAGCTATGACGCGACGACGATCCGCCACAACCGTATCGTGGAGTTCTACGGTCTCCGCAAGACGACCGAGGCTGCCTTCCCGTTCTCCGTACAGGGCTACTCCAACGGTCCCGTCTGCGAGAAGCTGTGGACCGACTGGGCCGAGGATCCGGACTACGCCGGCGACTACCGCCGCGTCGGTTCCATCTGCGACCGTCTCGTCGAGATCCCGGATTATCCTGGCGACAAGGCAAAGGAAGTGGAGAACACCAACCTCCTCGCCAAGAAATACATCGGCTGCGAAGCCTGGAACGAAGACCACAGCGCGAGATACCTCAGCTACGGCAAGTACTATGGTAGCGAGAACAACCGCCAGACCGGTCTGACCCAGTCCCTGGTGTGGCTCCGCTTCGCCGACGTGCTCCTGATGCACTCCGAGCTGACCGACGGTGCCGTCGTCTACAACGGAAAGAGCGGTATGAACGCCGTCCGCGCCCGCGCCGGCCTGCCCGACGTGGCCTACAGCTTCGAGGCCCTCAAGAAGGAGCGCCGTTACGAGCTCTGCTTCGAGGCCATCCGCTGGAACGACCTCCGCCGCTGGGGCGATGTCGCCGAGATCGTCAAGAACCAGGAAGGCAACAAGGTCCTCAACGAGAAGTACGAGGGCACCTACCAGTTCACCAACGATTTCATGCAGCGTTACAACGACACGGAAGGTGGTTTCTTCAAGATCCCCGAGGACCAGGTCGTGCTGTCCGAAGGCGCCCTGGAGCAGAACCCCGGCTGGGGCCCCGGCACCAACTGGGCCAAGGGTGACCTCCCTTACTTCAAGAAGTAAACCGCACATTCCGGTTTAGTCCGAATACGGGGATGGCCGTAAAGTCCGACAGGCTTTACGGCCATCCTCCTTTTTTGTTACATCATGTTACACCAGACGGCCTGTAACCGCCGGATTCTGAATTGTGTACGAAATACTTTGCCGGGATTCTGGCAGCGTCTGACGTTGATTCCAGCTATCTTTGTTATAGACCGCACATAGTTTTTAACAAACTTATAAAACCAACAACCATTTATTCTAATCAAAACAAATCTTATGTTTAAAAAACTTCGGAGAGTCGCAGGTATCCTAGTGATATTCTGCACTTTGGGGGCAGGCCTCAATGCCTCTGCCCAGACGCGCACCATCAGCGGCAAGGTGCTGGATCCCGGCGGACAGCCGGTCATCGGCGCCGCCGTCCTGGAGCCCGGTACCACCAACGGAGCCACGACCGACCTGGATGGCAATTTCAGCCTCCGCGTCGCGCCCGGCACTTCTCTCGAAGTCTCCTGCATCGGTTACACGACGGTCCGTGTCAAGGCAGAAGACGGAATGACGGTCACGCTCGAAGAGGATTCCGAAATGCTGGAAGAGACCATTGTGGTCGGCTACGGCACCCAACGGAAAGCCTCGCTGACCAGCGCCATCTCCAACATCCGCAACGAGGAGCTCACCGCCACCAAGCAGAACGACGTCCTGGCCGCCCTGCAGGGCAAGGTTCCGGGACTGCTCATCCGCCAGCGGACGGGCGATGCGGGCGACTTCAACACGGACCTCAAGCTCCGCGGCTATGATGAGCCGCTGGTCATCGTGGACGGTCTCGTGCGCACGGCTCCCCGCCGCAGCCAGGAGAACAACACCTCCTACTCCAACAGCAGCTCGGCCGTCCTGGCCCAGCTCAATCCGGAGGACATCGAAAGCATCTCCGTGCTGAAGGACGCTTCCGCGGCCATCTACGGTATGGGTGCCGAGAACGGCGTCATCCTCGTGACCACCAAGCAGGGCGCCGTGGGCGCCCCGACGGTCAAGTACTCCAACCGCTTCTCCTTCGGCGTGCCGACTTCCCTCCCGGACGAGGTGGACATCCTCACCTGGTTCAAGGAAGCCAACGACATGCGCGCCAACGTGGGCAAGGAGCCGATGTACTCCCAGGAGATCATCAACCACTACCTCAACGGCGACGAAGGCTGGACGGACAACCGCTGGTACTCCCAGTTCTACAAGAAGTTCGCCTTCCAGCAGAACCACCAGCTGTCCGTAAACGGCGGCAACAACCAGACCCAGTACTACCTGAGCGGCTCCTACAACGACGACCGGGGCATCCTGAACGGACCGGACCTCGGATACCGGAGCTTCTCGTTCCAGGGCAACGTCACCACCAACGTCACCAAGGACCTCAAGGTCGTCTTCCAGTCCTCGATGACCTGGAACGACCGCACCAGCACGCCCCAGAACGCAGCCCAGAACTTCTATACCCGCGGTCTCTACTCCGAGCGCTACATCCCCTGGAACGTGCCCGGAAATCCGACCCACTGGGCCTACAACCCCGGCAACGAAAGCCGTAACGCCATCGGCGCCCTGAACGGCGCCAACGGTTATGACAAGACCCAGCAGTCTTCCTTCACCAACAGCCTCACCGCCACCTACACCGCCCCGTTCCTGAAGGGCCTCAAGTTCCAGGCGCAGGCTTCCTACGACTTCCAGACCCGCCAGAGCCGCCAGCTCACCCTGGCGTTCCCGCTCTACGACTGGCAGACGGACGAGCTGCTCAGCTACAACAAGGACTCCAACGCGCTCACTGAGCGTTGGGACAAGCGCCAGACCCTGTACGGGAAGCTCCAGGCCAACTATTCCGCCTCTTTCGGCCTCCACTCCGTCGGCGCGATGCTCGCCGCCGAAGCCACGATGGGCTGGGCGTCCGAGATCCGCGGCGACCGCGAATACGGTGAGTTCTACACGCACGACATTCTGAACCAGGCCATCGAGTCCACGGCGGAGAACCGGGGCACCCGGAGCAGCACCGCCAAGGCCGGCTACATCGCCCGCGTCAACTACGAGTACGACGGCAAGTATATGGCCGAAGTGATGGCCCGCTACGACGGCTCCAACTTCTACGCCCCCGGCTACCGCTGGGCCTTCTTCCCCTCCTACTCCGTCGCGTGGAGAGTCTCCGAGGAGAAGTTCTTCAAGAACCTCCTTCCGTTCGTGACCAACCTGAAGCTGCGCTGGTCGGACGGTATTTCCGGCAGCAACCAGGGCTCCGCCTACGGCTACCTGCTCGGCTACACCCAGACCGGCAACAACTATATGTTCAACGACAACGCCCCGGTGATGGGATACAACAGCACCCAGGTGGCCCAGACCCTCGTCTCCTGGACCCGCACCTATATGCGTGACTTCGGTTTCGACTGGGAGATCAACAAGGGCCTCATCGGCGGTTCCATCGACTGGTTCTGGCGCACCCAGACCGGAAAGCAGGCGCAGCCTTCCGCCACCGTCCCGGATATGTACGGCATCAACCTCCCGTACCTGAACCTCGACGCCACGCAGAACGTGGGCATCGACCTCGAGCTCTCGCACCGGATGCGTTTCAAGGATTTCAGCTACCGCGTCACCGCGACCGCCACCTTCACGCGCGAGCGCGATACCTATCAGGAAGCGGAGCGCTCCGCCATCTACACTTCCGCCCAGAACTACTTCGAGAAACACACCGAAGGCCGCTGGGACAACGCGCTGGAAGGCAAATACTATGAGTGGAACGGCCGGGGCCAGTTCGTCAGCTGGAGCGACATCTTCGACTATCCCGTGCTCTACAGCACCAGCAGCAAGAACAGCAACATGACCGCGATGCTGCCGGGTATGTACAAGATCGAGGACCGCAACGGCGACGGCGTCATCACCGCCGAAGACCGCTACTACTCCTGGAAGGAAGGCAACCCGCCGCTCCAGTTCGGCCTGATGATCTTCCTGGAATGGAAGGACTTCGACCTCAGCGCCACCTTCAACGGCGCTGCCCTGAGCCACAAGAACATGCAGCTCTCCGGCGGTATGGGCTATGGCCACAGCAAGACCCTCTTCGTCAACCACCTCGACCACTACCGGCTCGCCGAGGGCTACGACGACCCGCGCGATCCGCAGTCCGTCTGGGTGCCCGGCTACTGGCCGGCCCTGGCTCCCGCCACCGGCGCCGAGGACGCCACCTCGAACGCCACCTACCGCTACACGCAGCCCTACTCCTGGGTGGACAACTCGTTCTTCCGCCTGAAGAGCCTCGAGATCGGCTACAACATCCCGAAGTCGCTGCTCGGCAAGGTGCACGTCAAGAGCGCCCGCGTCCACTTCAGCGCCACTAACCTCCTCACGTTCTGCAACCCGATCGTGAAGGTCTGGGACCCGGAGACCTACCAGAGTTCCCGTCGCGGCGCCAGCGGCGCCCCGCTCCTCAAGACCTACGTTTTTGGACTCAGCATCAGCTTCTAAACTTACAGAGAGATGAAAAAGATATTTAAATATACCCTGGCCATCGTCCTCGGCCTCAGCCTGTGCTCCTGCGACAAGCTGTTCGACAGCCTGGAGGGAGACCTCACCAGAATGTCCGAGGCGGACATGACTTCGAGCCAGGCCGGTATGGAGAAGCTCCTGTCCGACGTGTACAACGCCATCCCGATGGACGCGTTCAACACCAAGGACCAGAGCACGACCCTGGCCACCTATTCCAAGGGTGCCGACTACAACGTCAACGTGACCGGCTTCTGGAACTACACGCAGATGCGTTCGATCAACTATTTCATCCAGCTGGTGGACGTTGCCCTGGAAAAGAACGCCATCAACCAGGCCACGCGCGACGCGATGCTCGGCGAGGCGATCTTTGCCCGCGCCTACTGCTATTTCGCCATGGTACGGCGCTACGGCGGCGTCCCCATCGTCACCGAACCGCTCGACAAGTACTACGACGGCGACAAGAACGAAGGGCTCTACGTCCCGCGCAGCACCGAGAAGGAAACCTGGGATTTCGTGATCTCGGAACTCGACAAGGCCATCTCCCTGCTTCCTGAATCCCGCAACGACGGAAAGTACCGCGCCACCAAGTGGGCCGCCCTCGGACTCCAGTCCCGCGTCGCCCTCTACGCCGCGTCCGTCAGCAAGTACTGGGACAAGGAGGCGATCCCGGCCAACTACAAATCCGTGCAGCAGAAGCTCACCTATATGGAGGCTTCCTACGCGGACGCGTACTACGCCAAGTGCATCGAGGCCTGCGAGGCCATCATGAATTCCGGCAAGTTCTCCCTCTACGGAGGCGCGACCACGTCGGTGGCGACCGCGAAAGAGAATCTCACCAACCTCTTCCTGGAGCGTCAGGACTGCGAATTCATCTTCGGCAAGAGCTACAAGAACGGCCAGACCGACGCCGACAACTCCTTCGACATCACCTTCTCCCCGAACCAGGCGCACGAGACGGCAACCAACAAGGCGTGGGGCAACTACTCCGTCACCTCCGACCTCGTGGACCTCTACGACGACTATGACGCCGCCGGCGCCCGCAAGGACGGCACGGTGAAGACCCGTAAGGACGGCAAGGAAGACGAGTACTTCGCGCAGATCATCACAGCTGCCTCTTCCTTCGACAAGGACGCCGACTTCATCCGCTACGACAACCTCGCGGACCCGTTCAAGGACAAGGACGCCCGCTTCCAGGCCTGGGTGCTCTATCCGGGCGCCGCGTTCCGCGGCATCGACATCATGGCGCAGGGCGGCATCTGGGTGAACGGCCAGGATCCCGTCTTCTACGAGAACAATTCCTACACCGTCGGCGACACGAAGTACTACGGACTGGGCGCCGCCAGCGAGGACAACATCTCCGCCTTCATCCGCATCGGTTCTTCCGCCACGAGCAACCACGCCTATTTCTGGAGCACCTGCTTCGGCATCCGGAAGTTCCTGGATCCCAACAAGGCCCTGGTCTATTCCTCCAACCCCTGGTGCGACATCCGCTACGCGGAAATCCTGCTGAACTATGCCGAAGCCGTGGCTGAAAGCGGCAAGGGCGATGCGGCCAAGGCCAAGGACGCCCTCAACGCCATCCGCCACCGCGCCGCCTTCACGGACGACGTCGCCCTCACCCTGGACAATGTCCTGCACGAGCGTCAGGTCGAGTTCGCCTTCGAAGGCCACGAGAGCTACACCCTCTACCGTCGCCGCGCCTACCTGAACAACCGGAGCGGCGTCGTGTACCGCAAGCACACCCTGCTGCCGGTGCTCGACCTGCGCGACGGCACGCCCAAGTACATCTTCCCGCGCGTGAACGTCTATCACGGAGACGTGCAGTTCTCCAGCACCGGTCTCAACACCGACCAGCTCGACTATTACGGTTCGATCAACGATTTCAACAAGAACGGCCTGACGCCCAACCCGTCTCAGGAATAATTAAACGATTTAAAGTATGAAAAAGATATTAGCATTACTTTCCCTGCTCATCCTTGCGACTTCCTGCGACTGGTTTGTCTTCGACAACCAGGACAGCTGGGACGCGCAGGTCGAAGGAAGGATCCTGGACAGCAAGACCGGACAGCCGGTACAGTTCGCCTTCCCGAACACGTCCACCATCTCGGTCTATGAAGAAGGCTGGGACAAGGAGGAAGCCCAGAAATGGTATGTCAAGTGCAACGGCACCTACCGCAACAAGCTCGTCTGGGCCGGCACGTACAGGATGGAGACCGTCAAGCAGAACTTCTACCCGGTCTCCCTGCCCTTCACCCTGAAGAAAGGCGCCAACACCGTCGACTTCACCGTGACGCCGTACGCCCGCATCATCGATCCCGAAATCACGTACAAGGACGGCAAGATCATCGCCAGCTTCAAGGTGGAGGTCGAAGACGCCGAAAAGACCCCCAACGTGGATGTCGCCCTCTTCGGCTTCACCGACAGGTGGGTCAGCGACGGAAATAATAATTTCGATTTCGACAAAACGCAGAAGGACGGCAAGCAGAAGAAGATCCAGGCCATCGACGGCAGCGAGACCATCGTACTCAGCATAGACACGTCCAAGGACAGTGGAATGCAGTTTGCCTACAAGCGCGACCACTACCTCCGCATCGGAGCGGTGGCTACCGGCAACAAGGACAACACCGGCAAATGCTACAACTTCTCCCCGGTCTTCAAGATGTCCAGCGACTTCTCCAGGGTGGAAGAGATCACAAATTGGGACGAAGAGTAATCCTTTTTTCCATAAACGCAATGAAAGGGCCCCCTAGCGGGCCCTTTCTAATTTTCCGTCAATAACATTTAAAAATCCGCCACGGAACTCGCTGGATGTATCAATAATCTGTTTTTAAAAGTCTTTTATTGATTTTTGAACGCCGCATGCGGGCGAATCTCCTATTTTTGTTCCGACACAGATGCTACGCGAAAAACTATTTACACCAATCCTATAATTAATCCTTAATTAAAACGCACATGCTAAAACATCTGATGAAGGTGGCGAGTGTCATGATGATACTCCTCACTTCGCTTGGAAGCATTTCTGCTTTCGCCCAGAACCGAACCATCAGCGGCAAAGTCGTTGACACCGGCGGACAGCCGGTTATCGGCGCCGCCGTCACCGTGGTCGGCAATTCCCGCATCGGCGCAGCTACGGACCTCAATGGCGCATTCTCGCTGAGTGTCCCCGCAGGAGCCAACATCTCCGTCGAGAGCATTGGCTACAAGACGCAGACCTTCGCCGTCGGCAACCAATCCACTTTCAACATCGTTCTTGAAGAAGACACCGAAATGCTCGAAGAGACCGTGGTTATCGGTTACGGTGTCCAGAAGAAGAGCGACCTGACCGGTTCAGTGTCCTCCGTCCGCGAGAGCGATCTCCGCAACCAGTCCACCACCGACGCCGGTGCCGCCCTCCAGGGCCGCGCTTCCGGTGTCCGCATCATTAACAACGGTGCTCCTGGTGAGAAGTCCTCGATCCGCGTCCGCGGTACCTCTTCCAATGGCTCCAGCCAGGGTCCGCTCCTCGTCGTGGACGGCCTCCAGGTCGACAACATCCAGTATCTGGATCCTTCCATGATCGAGTCCATCGAGGTCCTGAAGGATGCCGCTTCCGCCGCCATCTACGGTGCGCAGGCCGGTAACGGTGTCATCCTCATCACCACGAAGTCCGGTTCCGAGGGCAGGGCCAGCGTGACCTACACCGGCCGCGCCGTCCTCCAGAACTTCAGCAAGCGCCCGATGATGCGCCGCGCCGACCTCCTCAAGTACCTCACCTATGAGTACCAGGAGACCAACCCGACCTTCGTCGAGAGCAGCCTCAAGAACTTTGACTATTCTCACCCCGACTATGAGAACGGCGTCATCGATCAGGATTGGGTCGACGCCTATATCGAGCCGACCTGGAGCCAGCAGCATACTTTCAGCTTCTCCGGCGGTAACAAGAACGGTCACTTCTTCACCTCCCTCAACTACGTTTACAACAACGGTGTCGTCCGTGGTGACAAGGATGTGTACAATCGTCTCTCCGCTCAGGTCAACGCCGACTACCAGCTGTTCAAATGGTTGAAGGTCAGCACCAACAACTCCATCGAGAAATGGTCGACCAAGAGCGTTTCCCAGCGTGGTTATTCCTCCTCCTTCGAGAACATGCTCCTTATGGACCCGTGTACTCCGGTCTATTGGAAGACCCTCGACGAGATGCCCGCTGACGCAAGACAGATCTACGAGAAGGTGCAGGCCGGCGATCCCGACACGCGCCCCTACCGTTTCCTCGGCGACGAGAACGGCTGGTTCGCCAACACCAAGTACTCCGACGTGGAAGGTAGCCCGTTCGCCAAGCGCGACGCCACCGATTCCTCCAACGGCGGCATCAACCTCAGAGGTAACATGTCCGCTGATCTGACCCCGATCAAGGGCCTGACGATCACCAGCCGCTTCGGCTACCGTATCGGCGCCGGTGTCCAGCACAGCTACACCGCTCCGTACTACGTGGGCCGCGGTTCCCAGGACAACTACAGCATCTCCGCCAACTCCAGCTTCTCCATCAACTGGCAGTGGGAGAACTTCGCGAACTATATGTTCAAGCTCGGCAAGCACGACTTCACCGCCATGGTCGGTATGGGTTACTATGAGGGTATGTCCGACGGCGTGAACGCCAGCGCCAACGGCGCCGACATCCTCTCCGCCTACGAGCCGCAGTACCAGTATCTGAACTATGTGAAGAAGGACGCTACCAAGGAAATCGGCAACGCCCCCAGCAGAAACGCGAATATGGCTTACTTCGGCCGTCTCATCTGGAACTACGACAACCGCTATAGCCTCCAGGTCAACTTCCGCGCCGACGCTTACGACTCCTCCACCCTGCCGGCCAACAACCGCTGGGGCTACTTCCCTTCCATCTCCGGTGGTTGGACCATCAGCAACGAGCGCTTCTTCAAGGAGAACGTCTCCCGCGACGCCATCTCCTTCCTGAAACTCCGCGCCTCCTGGGGCCACAACGGTAACATCAACACCATCCGCGGTGGTTACAGATATGCGACCAGCATCTCCGTCGGTAACGGTTGGTATCAGTACGGTGTGGACAAGATCGGTTCCACCTTCGGTTCCTCCCCGAACCTCGGCAGCGGCCTTCCTAACCCGAACCTCCGCTGGGAAGTCTCCGAGCAGCTTGACCTCGGTATCAACTCCCGCTTCCTCAACAACCGCCTGACCTTCGATGCCGTCTACTACAGAAAGCATACGAAAGACATGCTCTTCTCGATTTCCATCCCGCCTGAGCTCGGCGCCGGCAGCACCACCGTCAACGGCGGTCTCGTGCGCAACAGCGGTTGGGAATTCGATCTCGGTTGGAGAGACCACATCGGCGAGTTCAACTACAGCATCAGCGCCAACCTTACGTACAACAAGAACATCGTGCTCGCGCTGGCAGACCGTGCCGCACGTTCCACCAGCGACCCGGCCAGCGGTACCAACTTTAAGATCCGCACCGCCTTCGAGCCCGGTTACCCGATCCACTACCTCCTGGGTTACATCTATGACGGTGTTGCCGAAGAGAACGTCTATGCTACCGACGCCAACGGCGAGTTCATCCTCGACAAGGGCGAGAAGATCCTGATGTTCAAGCCGGGTGACCCGGTCATCCGCGATATCAACCACGATGCCACCATCGGTCCCGATGATATGACCTACATCGGCCAGGGTGCCGCCCCGTTGACCTACGGTCTCAACATCAACCTTTCCTGGAAGGGCTTCGACTTCGCTATGTCCGGTGCCGGCGCTGGCGGAAACGTCATCATCCCGGTCCTCCACCGTACTGGCTTCAAGAACAGCATGAAGGTTTACCTGGACAACGCCCGTACCCCGGAGAATCCTAACGGTTACATGCCGCACCCGTCCAAGACGGTCGCCGCCGACACCGAGTTCTGGTCCTCCACCGGTAACCTGTTCAAGGGTGACTTCTTCCGCATCAAGCAGCTGCAGTTCGGCTACACGCTGCCGAACACGCTGACCAAGAAGATTGCCATCAGCAACCTCCGCTTCTACGTCTCGCTCGACGACTTCTTCACCTTCACGAGCTACCCGGGCCTCGATCCTGAGACGGCTTCCGTCAGCTCCGGTTCCGGTGCCGGCGTCGACTGGGGTTCCTACCCGACGATGCAGAAGTTGATCCTGGGTGTCAACCTTACCTTCTAATCAAATGCATTCTACAATGAAAAAGATCATTATCCCTATACTTTTGGGTGCATCCCTTCTCGTGAGCTCCTGCGAGAGCATGCTCTACATCCCTCAGAAGGGTGTCTCCAGCCAGGATGACTTCTACAAGTCCGAGGCTGACGCCGTCGCCGCCAGAGCTGACATGTATGTCAACTTCGTCGGTAGCGTGGCCGCTACGTCCGGTATCTACAACCCGGAACTGATGATCCTCAACTATTCTGCCGACGACATCCTCGCCGCCGGTGGTAACAGTGAAGACCACGGTGACTTCCGCGTCTTCTGCGAGTTCCGTTACGACAACGCCAACGGCGCGCTGAAGAATATGTACAACAACTACATCACGGCCATCTATCACGCCAACCTGATCATTTCGAACTTCTCCACGGAGAACCGCAACGGTACCGAGCCGAAGTTCTCCAATGACTTCACCAAGCAGATCGTGGAGGAGGCCCGTGTGATGCGTGCTTACAACCACCTGATGATGGCCCTTACCTGGAACCGTCCGAACATCGTCGACCGCCTCCTCGAGAGCGATGAGCTCCCCCGTCAGGCTGCCAGCCAGTCCGAAGTTCTGGAGTGGGTTATCGCCGAGTGCGAGAAGGCGCTCAGCTCCAACGCCCTGCCCGTCCGCAAGGGCACTGACGACAAAGACGGTACGGCCATCATGACCCGCGGTTTCGCCCAGTTCGTTGCCGGTAAGGCCGCCGTGTTCAACAACGACATGGCCACCGCCCGCAAGTATCTCGGCGCTCTCATCTCGGAGAAGAAATACGAGCTGGTCCCGTCCGAGGATTTCTGGACGAACTTCCATCGCGCCGGTGACGGCAACAGCGAGACGATTTTCGAGCCGAACTTCATCGAGGACGCCGCCTTCACGAGCAGCGGTTTCACCGCAATGCTCCGTGGCCGCTGGATGGTCGCCAACACGCTCTGCTGGCGTACCAGCAACCTCGCCTCCGTGCCGACCGTCTGCGAGAAGATCCCTACCTCCGGTGGTGGTTGGAACGGTGGTGCCGTCCAGGAAGACTTCGCCAAGAAGTTCGTCGAGCACGATGGCAACTCCCCGCGTCGTCGCGCCTGCTTCCTCACCGAGGAAGAGTGGCTCTATGAAATGGATTGGAGCGGCTCTGCCGTCAACGACGGTACCCGTGCCGAGAAGGAAGCCGATGCCAAGCGCGGTATCCAGAATACCGGCGGTATCTACAGCCACGGCCCGTACTTCGAGTGGAAGCACATGGTGTACCACAACCCGCCGCGTATCCTGACCGGTGGCAAGGAGTACCCTGCTGACAACATCAACGACCTCGGTTCCAACTCCAACCAGACCAACTACGGTGTCGCCCGCTTCGCGGAGGCCCTTCTGCTCTATGCTGAGGCCTGCATCGGTTCTTCTGAGGAGGCCGCCGGTCTTGAGGCTCTCAACCGCGTCCAGAAACGTTCCGGCTCGGGCAAGATCAGCTCCAGCCTCACTTTCGACGACGTGATGGAGGAGAAGCAGTATGAGATGTGGTTCGAGAACTGCCGTTTCCACGACCTCGTCCGCTGGAGCCAGCAGCATCCCGACAAGGTGAACCTCGACAAGATCTTCAACCAGTCCGGTATCCACGAGCGTATCCCGACGGTCTACGACGCCTACTTCAACAAGGGAGAGGCCGCTCACAGACTCTACACGGAATACACCCGCGCCAACTACAAGGAGTTCAAGGTCGGCAAGCACGAGTATCTCCCGTTCCCGCGCGACATCAAGGTCGCCAACCCGGAACTGAAGGACGTGCTCGGTTGGGCCACTGCAGAAGATGCTGCTGAGTAATCGACAGCGATCCCGCTAAATAATTTGGGAGGCACCGTTCAGGGTGCCTCCCATTTTTTATCCTTCATCCTGCAGGATTACTGCGCGTTCATCGCCTGCAGGTAGTAATACCAATACGTGTTCTTGTAGGAGCCCGGCGCCCTGCCGAAACGGTTCATCCGGTCGACGGTGGAAACATCCACGCCATAGCGCGCGAGCTGCTCCGCGTTCAGGATGTCGTGCTGGCTGAGCCAGATAAGGATGGCTTCGTGGTAGATGCGCGCAGGAATCATATCCGGGACATAATCCACGATGAACTCTTCGAGGTCATAGCGCATCAGGTCGAAACAAAGGAGATAGTTGCGGGCGATCCGGTTGGTGGGATCCTGCTCGAGCAGGTCGAGCAGGACCGAGCGGGGAACGTCCGAATGATGGACGAAATCCTTCCGGACGAGTCTTGCACGGGCCTTCGCAAGCTGTGCGCGCGTAGCCTCGTCCTGGCGGCCGGGCATCATGCTCCGCGCCCATTTGCCGTAGAAGAGCGTCTTGCTCAGCAGGTCAAGGTATTTCTGGGCCGCGGCCTCTTCGCCGGTAATCAGGTTCACCCGCGCCAGGCGGACGAGATAACGGGCGCCGGTGTGCTTCGGGGACGCCTGCAGCGAGGTGATGGCGCTCTGCTCCGCGACGGTCATGTCGCCGATCTGGAACCAGGCTTCTCCGGCCAGGCCGTTGGTAAACACGGTCTGCGCCCCGGAAACCTGGAAAAGCAGGGTCGCATAATGGTTCTGCGAGTGATTGAACAGGGCGTCGCCCAGGTCGCCCTTCATCGCGTGCGCGAGATTGTAGCAATAGCTCGCCTCTTCCATATGTAGGTCCTTTTTCGTGAGTGCCAGGACCTTGTCCCAATGTTCCCGTGCCGTCTCGTCGTCCAGGCCGATCACGCGGTCGTATTCGATCTTCGGGACGCTCCACGGCTTGCCGTAGTGCTGGTGGAAGGGCGCGCCGAGCGCCCAGGCG
>JAFYZZ010000090.1 GCA_017548445.1 Bacteroidales bacterium
GGGCGGCAAATACCTGGACGACTGCACCCTCTACGTGACCGTGGAGCCGTGCCCGATGTGCGCCGCGGCGCTCTGCTGGGCGCAGCTCGGCCGGCTGGTCTGGGGCGCCGGCGACGAGCGCCGCGGCTACACCCGCTTCACCCCTTCCCTGCTGCATCCACGCACGGAAGTCGCCTCCGGCCTGCTCGCCGACGAATGCGGCGCGATGGTAAAAGATTATTTCAAAAGCAAACGATAATTTGCTATCTTTGCACCCGGAATTGAGGTATGGTGTAATGGTAGCACTGCAGGTTTTGGTCCTGCCTGTTCTGGTTCGAATCCGGATACCTCAACAAAATAGCTGGCAATCCTGCCAGCTATTTTCGTTTCGGCATCCCACTTCGTTCTGACGGGGGAAGGATCCCCCGACACCCCCTCGGTCGCTCCGCTCCGAAGCAATTATTCCGTATTACGCTTGCGATTCGAATAGTTATCCGTCTGCGAATGACAATTCGGGCAGAGCAACTGCAAATTCCCGACAGTATGGTTCAGATGGTTTCCATCCTCGTGATGAATCTGAAATATCAGTTCCCTGCCATTCCAGTCCCGGATTCCACAGATTTCACAATGGGCATCATCCTTCAGGATACGATGGATATATTCCTTCTTGAGATTCATCGTCTTGATCCGGGCTCCATATCTGAATATCTCCTCATCCGACCTGTTGGCAATCTGATGTTTATAGCGGCCTCCATTCCGGGTTTTTGCCAGACGATAATCAAAATGCGCCGTTTCGAATCCGAATTCTTCTATCTTTCGCCGCAACGTCCGATAGTTCCCGCCGACTTTCGGTATGCCCAGTTTGTCCAGACAGTCAAACCAGCAGTTAGCCGCGGCTACCGCCTTCTCAAGACGTTCTTTGCTCCAATCGTATCTACGCATCCTTTTCCTTTTTCCTCAAATCTACGAAAACACATTGAATTCGTTCAAGGATTCCCACATAAAAATCGTTCCGTCCACAAAAAGGGGCGTTTTTGTGGACGGAACGGGGAAAATACTGGTAAAATCCTAGTTGATGGCGATGCACTCCATCTCGATGAGCCAGGTGGGACGGCAGACGGGGCCGCGGACCACGACGTAGGGTGTGGTCCCGAGCAGGGCCGCCAGCCGGTCCTTGACGAGGGGATAATCCTCCGGACGACGCAGATAGACGATGGCCATCTTCAGGTCGGAGAACCCGGCGCCGGACTCCTCCAGCAGCTTGCCCACATTCTCGATCATCCGCTCCGCCTGCTTCACCACGTCCCCGACGTGCAGCACCTCCCCGCGATTGTCGATGGAGGCCGTGCCGGAAATGATGGCGTGCGCGGCACCGCTGTATTCCACGCGGACGCCCCGCTCGAAGGTGACGCCGTAGATGCTCGTCGGGCTCAGGTGCGTGGGCGCGTACAGATAGCGCTGCGCCCCCGCAGGCAGCCCCTCGACCGCATACGCGTCCAGCTGCACCAGGGCGGCCGGATCGACCGGGGAGCCGTTGATGCCCGTGCTGGCGATATAATGCGTCTGCGGGGTGAGTCCCTGCGTCTCGAAGATCTCGCGGCGGGACTTCACCAGACCGGCATAGTTGTCGTCGATGTCGCGGACGAAGAACCAGGTGCGGATGCACTGCTCCGGCAGGTTCAGGCCCTGCGAAGCGAGGAAATCGATATAACCGTGCAGGATGTGCTCCGTCTGGGCATACGAGTCCGGCCCCGCGGCGACGCCGTCAGCCGTCCAGTAGTGCCGCAGGCCGTCCGCCTCGACGACGGTCAGACCCGCCGTGCGCCGCACCTGCGCGCCGCGCACCAGATAGAGCCACACGGCGGCGTCATTGCCGTCGAGCGGCGCCTGCCCGATATGGGAGACCGCCCCCTCTTCCGGCCGGAGCACGTCCGGCCGCAGGGAGCGGTCACTCAGGAAGTAGCGCTTGAAGACGGGTTCCCAGCCGCTGTGCGCAGCCAGGTATTCCGCCTCGGCGGCATACAAGTCCGCCAGCGTGCGCGCCTTGAGGATCTCGTGAAGTTCCTCCACTACAGCGTGCGTTTGATTTCAACGATCTGGAAGCCTTCGATCATATCGCCCTCCTTGATATCGTTGTAGCCCGCGATGGACATACCGCACTCCTTGCCGGAGACGACCTCCTTGACGCTGTCCTTGCCGATCTGCAGGGACCCGAGCTCGCCGGTATAGATCACGATGCCGTCGCGGATGAGGCGGACCTTGGACTTCTGGACCATCTTGCCGTCGCGCATGATACAGCCGGCGATGGTGCCGACCTTGCTGATGCGGAAGGTCTGCTTGACCTCGGCGGTGGCGATGACCTCCTCCTTCTTCTCCGGCTCGAGCATACCCTCGATACCGTCCTTGACTTCGTTGATACAGTCGTAGATGACGGAGTAGAGGCGGATTTCGATGCCTTCGCGGTCGGCGGCCTTGCGGGCTTCCGGCGTAGGACGCACCTGGAAGCCGACGATCACGGCGTCGGACGCCTCGGCAAGCAGCACGTCGGACTCGGAGATACCACCCACGGCCTTGTGGATGACATTCACCTTCACCTCCTCGGTGGACAGCTTGATGAGGGAGTCGGACAGCGCCTCCACGGAGCCGTCCACGTCGCCCTTGACGATGACGTTGAGCTCCTTGAAGTTGCCGATGGCGATGCGTCGGCCGATCTCCTCGAGGGTCATATGCTTCTGGGTCTTGATGCCCTGGATGCGGAGTAGCTGCTCGCGCTTCGTGGCGATGTTCTTCGCCTCGCGCTCGTCGCCCATCACGTTGAACTTCTCACCGGCGGCGGGAGCGCCGTTCAGGCCGAGCACGGACACCGGCGTCGAAGGACCGGCCTCGGTGATCTTCTGGCCACGTTCGTTGAACATCGACTTGACGCGGCCGTAGTAGCTGCCGCACAGCACGACGTCGCCCGGACGGAGGGTACCCTCCTGCACGAGGACGGTGGCGAGGTAGCCGCGGCCCTTGTCGAGCGAAGACTCGATCACGGCGCCCACGGCCTTCTTGTTCGGATTGGCCTTGAGCTCGAGCAGGTCGGTCTCGAGAAGCACCTTCTCCAGGAGCTTGTCAACGTTGATGCCCTGCTTGGCGGAAATCTCCTGGCACTGGTACTTGCCACCCCAGTCCTCCACGAGGATGTTCATCTCGGAGAGCTGACGGCGGATCGTGTCAGGGTTGGCGCCCGGCTTGTCGATCTTGTTGATGGCGAACACCATCGGGACGTTGGCGGCCTGGGCGTGGTTGATGGCCTCGATGGTCTGCGGCATCACGGCGTCGTCGGCCGCGACGATGATGATCGCGAGGTCGGTGAGCTGGGCGCCGCGGGCACGCATGGCGGTGAACGCCTCGTGGCCCGGGGTATCGAGGAAGGTGATGCGGCGGCCGTCGGGCAGCTTGACGTTGTACGCGCCGATGTGCTGCGTGATACCGCCCGCCTCACCGGCGATGACGTTGGATTTGCGGATGTAGTCGAGCAGGGAGGTCTTACCGTGGTCGACGTGACCCATCACGGTGATGATCGGCGGACGCGGCTGCAGGTCCTCGGGCTTGTCGACCTCCTCGATGCTGCTGATTTCCTCGGAGATCTCGGCGGTGACGAACTCGACCTGGTAACCGAACTCCTCGGCCACGAGCACGAGGGTCTCGGCATCGAGACGCTGGTTGATGGACACCATCAGGCCCAGGCTCATACAGGCGCCGATGACCTTGACCACCGGCGTGTTGTTCATCAGGGTAGCGAGGTCGTTGACGGTCACGAATTCCGTGACCTTCAGCACCTTCTGCTCGGCCATCGCTTCGGCCATCTCCTCCTGCGTACGCTGGGCGGCGGCCTCGCGCTTCTCCTTGCGGTACTTGGCGCCGAAGTTGTTCTTCTTGCCCTCGTTCATCTTGGCGTAGGTCTCCTTGACCTGCTTCTGGATCTCCTTCTGGAGCTCCTCCTGCTGGGCCTCGGTGAGCTGCGGCTTGAAGCGGTCACGGTCGCGCTTGCGGCCCTTGCCCGCCTGCTGGTTCTGCTGGTTCTGCTGAGGACGGGAATCCTTCTTGGGATTCTTCTCGATGTTGGCACCGGCCTTGGCCACATCGACCTTCTGCGTGCCCTTGCTGATGCGCTCACGCTTCTTGGGCTTGCGGTCGAACTGGCTGAGGTCGATCTTGCCGACCACCTTGAGCTCAGGGCTGGACTTGACCGGTGCGGCGGCCTGCGGGGCCGGCTCGGCGGCCACAGGCTCCGGTTCCGGTTCAGGCTCCACCGCCACGGTCTCGGGCTCCGGCTCCACGACCTCCGGCTCCGGTTCCGGCTCGTCACTGTGCTCGGAGCGCAGCGACACAGGGGGTTCGGGGGAAACGTCCCCCGATGAATCAGAAGCCGACGGAAGCTGCGAAGCGGCTTCCGGCTCCGGCTCGACGGCCGGGGCCTGCGGGGCCGCGGGCTCCTCCTCCACCTCCGGCTCTTCCGGAGCGACGGGAGCCTCGGGCTCCGGCGTCTCCTTCTTGGCGTTGATGAAGGTATTGCTCTTGATGATGGTCTCCTGCTCGAGTTCTTCCTCCTCCTCGGCCTGGTCGCGGTTCGGGCGACGGCCGCTCTTCTCCAGGATCTCGGTGATCTTGACCTCGACCTTGTCGGCGGCCTGCTTCAACTCGAGATCCTTGCCGAACTGCTTGTTCAGCGCCGGAAGGAACTCCTCCGACACCTTGGCGTTCGGGTTGGCTTCGACCTCGGCGCCCTGTTTCTGGAGGAAATCCACCAGGTCGTCCAGACCGATGTTGAATTGTCTGAGTAGTTTACTTATTCTGATATCTGCCATTCTGTCTAGTCTTCGAATTCTGCTTTAAGGATGTTAAGGACTTCCTCGACGGTCTCATCCTCGAGGTCGGCGCGCTTGGCGATATCCTCCGGAGAGAGGGCCAGCACGCCTTTGGCGGTGTCGCAGCCGATCGCCTCGAGGCGGTCGATGATCCACTGGTCGATGACATCGGAGAATTCGCTCAGGAGCACGTCCTCCTCATCGCTGCTCTCACCCTTCGGGAGCTCGCGATACACCTCGATCTCACGGTCGACGAGCATACCGGCCAGCTGGATGTTGACACCGTGGCGGCCGATACCCTTGCTGACCTGGTCGGGCTGCATGAACACCTTCACCTTGTCGTCGGCACCCTCGCCCATCTCGATGTAGGAGACGACGGCGGGATTGAGGGCGCGCTGGATCATCAGCTTGGGGTTCTGGGACCACTGGATCACGTCGATGTTTTCGTTGCGCAGCTCGCGGACGATACCCATGATACGGCCACCCTTGACGCCGATGCAGGCGCCGATCGGGTCGATGCGGTCGTCATAGGACTCCACGGCCACCTTGGCGCGCTCGCCCGGCACGCGGACCACCTTCTTGACGGTGATCAGGCCGTCGGCGATCTCCGGAACCTCCTGCTCGAAGAGGCGCTCCAGGAACTCGTTGGACACGCGGCTGAGCGTAATGTACGGCGTGGTATTGTTCTTCATCTCCACGCTCTTGATGACGGCACGCACGGAGTCGCTCTTCTTGAAGCGCTCGCCGGGAATCTGCTCGCTCTTCGGGATGTGCAGCTCGTTGCCGTCCTCGTCGAGGATGAGCACCTCCTTGGACCAGGTCTGATAGACCTCGCCGTAGAAGAGCTCGCCCACCTTCTCGGAGTACTTCTTGAAGACATTGGCCTTCTCGATATCCATGATGCGGCCCTGCAGGTTCTGCCGGATATTGAGGATGCCGCGGCGGCCGAAAGCGGCCAGCGGGAGCTTCTTGGCGTACTGATCGCCGATCTCGTAGTCGTCGGCGTCGCCGCCGTCCTCGCGGATCCCCTCGATGGTGATCTCGGCGTTCGGATTCTCCACTTCCTCCACCACATCGAAATTCTGGTAGATCTCGCAGGTACCCTTGTCCACGTTGACGATCACGTCAAAGTTGTCCGAAGAGCCGTACGTCTTGGCGATCTGAGTCAGAAAGACGTCTTTGAGGACCTGCATCATCACAGGACGGTCGATGTTCTTCTCCTCCTTGAAGTCCTTGAAGGCGTCGATGAGCGTAATTACTTTTTCCTTTTCCATTATTTGTTATCGTTTATTCTTTTATTGATTTCAGCATTTCATCCGCTTCCGCGGCGTCGATCCCCACGGAACCGACGGTGAGGGCATAGTCCTCGATATTGCGGTCGAAGGCATCCAGCACGGCGCGGTGCACGTACTCGCAGTCCGCCAGATCCACGTCCGCATCCGCCTTGTCGATCGTGACCTCGAACACGTTGTCATCGTCGTTGAACATGATGTCCACCAGGGAGCAGCCGCGCTCCGCGACGGCCTTCTCCACCACTTTTTCGAATTCTGTCCTGTCCATATATCCAAATAAAAAGGAAGACCTCCTCGGGCCTTCCATCTCATTCACGGATGCAAAGATAGGTATTATTCCGGAAAATAGCAAATCCTGCTTGGAGATTCCGGATCAAGTCCGGAATGACGCGCCGATGGCGGAAAAGCGGAGCCGGAATTGGTTTTTCGGGCTACTGCACGAAAAATAATTCCGGGCCGCCCGTCTGGAAGACTCCGCCATCGGCGCGATTACAGGAGATATTCGATCGAGGCGGGACCTTCGTTGAAGAGCAGGTCCATGATGGAGAGATTGGGGATGAAACCGTGGCGGTCGGCGAAGACCTGATAATAAGGCCGGTCGGCCCCCAGCTCCTGCAGAATGCCGTTCGGGCGCTTCGGATGAATGTCCACGTGCTCCGCGGCGAACGCCTCCGTGGGCACGAGCTCCGTGCGCAGGCCGATTTTCCGCAGGAAGAAAGCGATCACCGCCAGGTCCAGCTCCCAGAGCGTCCGCGGCTGCGCGTCCAGGATGGCGAAAAGCTCGTCACGGTAATACTCGAAATACGCCGACGAGCGGTAGGCCGTCTCGATACAGCGCTCCGCCTTCTCCACCCAGGGCGTCGAATAATCCACCTCGATCTCGCGGATGGGCAGATTGAAGCGCCCGTCCCGGTGCCGCACCGGGAAATGGAGCATCTGCACGCCGTCCGCCGCATAAATGCGGCAGCGATTGCGGTACGTCTGCTTCTGGTAATTCTCGCACGCCTCCACATAAACCGAAGAATACTTTGCGAGAAGCGCAAAGTATTCTGTCGGAGGGAACCAGGCGATGGTCAGCGTCGGCACCATCGTCCTTACTCCACCTCGCTCTTGGCCATGATATCCATGCCACGCACGATGCCGCGCTTCGACCCCCGGATGAACTCCAGGATGGTGTCGCGCTCCACGGACTGCGGGAAACCCGCCTCCACCTTGCTGCAGGCGTCGGCGTTGTTCAGGCCCTGATAATAAATCGTATCGTAGATATCCTTGATGTTCCGGATCACGTCGGAATCGAAGCCGCGACGGCGCAGGCCGACGATATTGATACCGGAATAGCAGATCGGATTGCGGCCGCAGATGGAATACGGCGGAATGTCCTTGTTGACGGCCGAGCCGCCGCCCACCATTGCGTGCGTACCGATGTGGGAGAACTGATGCACGACGGTGCTGCCGCCGATGATCGCCCAGTCGTCCACGTCCGTCTCGCCGGCGATGCCCACGTAGCTCACCAGAATGCAGTGATTGCCCACCCGGCAGTCGTGCGCGATATGCACATAGGACATGATCAGCGTATCGTTGCCGACCCGCGTCACGCCCTTGCCGCTGGCCTTGGTGCCGCGGTTGATGGTCGCGCACTCGCGGATGGTCACGCGGTCGCCGATCTCCACCCAGGTCACCTCGCCCTCGAACTTGAGATCCTGCGGGATGGCGCCCACCACGGCGCCCGGGAACACCTGGCAGCCGTTGCCCATCTTCACATACGAAAAGATGGTGGCATGGGGAAGGATCTTGCAGTTGTCGCCGATCTCGACATTGTCGTCAATAAACACATACGGGCCCACCTCGACGTTCTCGCCGAGCTTGGCGCCGGGATGCACGGTAGCCAGGGGATGGATGGTAGTCATAGGTTATTTGATATGGGTTAGCGCCGTCCGGCTCGCCATGCTGTTGATGGTATGGCCGGGTTTGAAGGCGCTGATTTTCGCTTTCGGGAAGCCGCCCAGCAGGCGCATGTCCCCGATCAGGTCGAGCAGTTTGTGGCGCCCGCACTCGTTCGGGAAATGAAGCTTGATATTGTTCAGGTAGCCCTGCGTGGTCACATCCAGATGCGGCTGACCGAACAGGCGGCACATCGCGTCGATACGCTCCGGGCTGACGGGATGCTCCACGATCACGATGGCGTGGTCCACGTCGCCGCCCTTGACCAGGCCGCGGGCGGCCAGGAACTCCAGCTCGTGCATGAAAACGAAGGTCCGGCAGGGAGCGATCTGCCGCACATAGTCGGCACTCCCCTCCCAACGGGCCGTCTGCACGCCGAGCACGCGGGAATTGAAATCCACCGTGACCTCGAAAGACATCGTGTCGGCCGGCTCGAAACGCACCCAGGAACCCGTCTTCTCGTCGCGCACCTCGAACGCCTCGTCGAATTCGATCCAGGCGCGCTCGGCCTCCTGCGACTGCAGGCCGTCCGGCGCAATGGCGCGCACATAGCGCTCCGCGCTGCCGTCCAGGATGGGCACTTCCTCGTTGTCAATCTCGATGCGGGCGTTGTCCACGCCCAGGCCCGTCAGGGCGGACAGCAGATGCTCGACGGTCACCACGGACAGCTCCCCTTCGGAGATGGTGGTGCTGCGGTCGGTACGCGTGACCTTCGACGCGACGGCCGGAATCTCGACACCCGCGTCCGTGCGGACGAAACGGATGCCGTAACCGGCGGGGGCCGGTTTCAGCGTCACGTGGGCGTATTTGCCCGTATGAAGGCCGCGTCCTTCGAAGTTGTATTCCGCGGAGAGCGTCTGTTGGTTCATCGGGCGGCAAAGATACGAATAATTATTCAAATTATTCTTCTTCGCCCGAATGCTTGAATTTGGCGTACGCCTTCATGAAGGTCCTGTGCGGGATGGCAGGCATGCCCAGCAGGGTCTCCCCCGGCTTGCGCACGGCGCCGATCACGCCCGCCTGGGCGCCGATCGTCGTATGGTCGGCCACCTTGATGTGTCCGACGATTCCCACCTGCCCGGCGATGATGCATTGTTCGCCGATCTGGGCCGAGCCGGCGATGCCCGTCTGGGCGGCCATCACCGTGTGCTTGCCCACGATGACGTTGTGGGCGATCTGGCAGAGATTGTCGATGCGCACACCGTCCGCGATGACGGTGGACTCCATCGGCGCGCGGTCGACCGTGGTGTTCGAGCCGATCTCGACATCGTTGCCGATGATCACGTTGCCCAGGTGCTCGATCTTGCGCCAGCTGCCGTCCGGCTGCTGCGCATTGCCGAAGCCGTCGTCGCCGATGATGCAGCCCGCATGCAGGATCACGCGGTCGCCGATCACCATGCCCGGGAAAATGTGCACGCCCGGATAGATGATGCAGTAGGACCCGATCTTCGTGCCGGCGCCGATCGTCACGTTGTCGTGGATGATCGTCCCTTCGCCGATGACGCAGTTCTTGCCTATCGTCACGAAATCGCCCACGTTCACCCGTTTGCCGAGCTTGGCGCTCCAGGCGATACGGGAGCGCAGCGAGCGGCGGCGGCGATACTTTTTCTTCTGCTCCGACATGTATTTGAGCAGGTCGGCCAGCGCGCTGTAGGCGTTCTCCACGCGTACAAGCGTGGGCGTCACCGGCTCCTTGGGCTGGAAATCAAGATTAACCAGCAGGACCGAGGCCCTGCTGGTATAGACATATTGTTCGTATTTCGGATTGGCAAAGAAGCAGAGCTGTCCGGGCTTGCCGTGTTCGATCTTTGCGAAGGATGTTACTTTTGCTTCCGGATCTCCCTCCACGGTGCCGTGGAGAATCTCCGCCAATTGCTTTGCGTTCAGTTCCATTAAGTTTTCGTGTTAGAATCTCCAGCCGAAGGTCACGGCCACGTTCCAGAGATCCCTGCGGTTCAGGATACGCGGCGCCTCCAGGAGTCCGTAATTGCCGTTGCTGTCGAAGCCGTCGTAGTCATAGTACGGAGCGAAGGTCGAGGCCGGGTAGCGCGTCATGCGGACGACGGCATCCATGAAGAAGGATCCCGGAGAGGAATAGCCCATACCCAGGGAGAAAGTACGCGTCCGGTCGCCGTAATAGTGCGGCGTCACCAGGTTCTTCACCCGGTTCAGGTAGGAATAATAATCGCTGTAGAAGTCATCCAGCGTCACTTTCTGGCCCTCGGACGAGGTCCACCAGCGCTCCGGCGAGGTGGTGAAGGAATAACCTGCACGCAGGGACCACTCGGGCGTCACCCGCAGCTCGGCGCCCACGCGGAGGTTGTGCTCCACGCCGGTGAAGTAGCGGTTGGCCCAGTTCTCCTGGGTGAAGGAGTCCTCGCCCCAGCGGTTGTCGCGGATGGAGCGGAAGCGCATCACGCTGTAGTCCGCCAGCTCATAGTCCACGCTGATGAGGCCTTTCTTCGCGAAAGTGAAGGCGGCGCCGAAAGATGCGCGGTACGGCGAACGCAGGAAGTAGGAGAACTCGCCCTGCGGCGAAGAAACGCTGTCATTGTAATAGCTGTCATCGTAGTTGGTCGACGCGGAATAGCCCCAGGACTCGGAGATCGTGAAGGCGGTCGGCGTCTGGAAAGACGCACCAAGGCGCAGGCCGTCGACCGGACGGAAGATGACACCGATCTTGGCATAGATACCGGCCATTTCAGCCATGTACCGATAGCCGTAGCTGCCGTTCAGGAAGCAGGTCGAATTGCCGTCGTCGTAATTCATACGGAAGTCGTCCGGATTGATGGCGGCCTCGTAGAACGTTTCGGTATAGCGATAGCGGGCCATCGGAATGCCGAGGTTGAAGCCCACGTAGAACTGGTCGGAGAAATTGAAGCCCATGTTCAGGACCAGATCGTTCTTGCTGCCGTACTTGGTCTGGTAGGACGTCTGGGACAGCGCGCCGGGCACATAGTGATAGTCACCGTCGTCGGAGAGGGCCTCCGTGACGCCGACGTACTCACCGTCGATGCCGTAAGAACCGAACATGCCGCCCTGATAGGCCGCCAGGATATCCCAGGGGAGCTCGCTGTTGTTGAAGGAACTGTATTCCTTCAGCACGTTCTCGTTATAACCGCGCGCGGCATCCGCGAACTCCGCGATCTTGGAGGTCCGGCTGTTGGAGCCGAAACCTTCGCTCATGTAGTGGTAGTTGTTGGTCTGGTTCACCAGGAAGCCGAACGAGAAGGTCTTGAGGCCATAGCGCTGCCCTGTCTCGAAGCTCATAGAGACACCGACGTTCGGGAAGTTCATCCGCGTGTGGGTCAGGCGGTTCGACATGCCGTAGTTACTCTCTCCCGCAGGAGAATAGGACGACGTCACGGCGGACACGGTCACGCCCGGGGTGATCACGAACTGGCTGTAAGGAGTCACGGCGGAACCGGCCGGATTGATGATGACGGATCCGAGATCACCGCCGATGGCGGTCATCGCGTTGCCCAGCGCCATACTGCGGGCGGTGCCGTAATATTGATTCTGGCTGAAGGTCATGGCGTCGTACACACTCTGTGCGCCGGACGTCACCGTCATGGCCAGGAAAGCTGCTGCAATAATAATCTTTTTCATTGTCTTCGTCTTTTACGGGTTAAACAAACGTCGGTTCAGGTTTCACGTCATTCGCCGGCTTGACC
>JAFYZZ010000091.1 GCA_017548445.1 Bacteroidales bacterium
CGGGCATTCCGGCGCCGCCCAGGGGCGACTTGCGCTGCACCATCTCGCGGGCCTTGCGGGCCGCCGCGCGGGCCGTGGCGGCCAGCACGATCTTCTCGATGATGGTCTTGGCGAAACGGGGATTCTCCTCCAGGTAGATGTCCATCGCGGCGGCGGTGGCCTGCGACACGGCGGAGGTAGCCTCGGGATTGCCGAGCTTGGTCTTGGTCTGGCCCTCGAACTGCGGCTCCGCGATCTTGACCGAGATCACGGCTGTGAGACCCTCGCGGAAATCCTCGGGAGCCAGGTCGCCCTTGAACTTCTCCAGGAGCTTGTTCTTCTCGGCGTACTGCTTGAGCGAACGGCTCAGGCCCATCTTGAAGCCCTGCAGGTGGGTACCGCCCTCGATCGTGTGGATGTTGTTGACGTAGGAATAGATCTTCTCCGAGTAGCCGTCGTTGTACTGCAGCGCGATGTCGATGGGGATGATCTTGTCGGAGGTCACGCACACCGGCTGCGGGATGATCGTCCGGGCGCCGGCGTCGAGGTATTCGATGAACTCGCTCAGGCCCTTCTCGGAATAGAAGGACTCGCTGCGGAAGACCTTGCGGCCGGTGGCCTTGGACTCCCCTTCCGCGTCCACCTCGAACTCGTCCGTAAGCTCGCGCTCGTCGGTCAGGTGGATATGGATGCCCTTGTTCAGGTAGGCCAGCTCGCGCAGGCGGTTGGCCAGGGTGTCGTACTTGTAGACCGTCGTCTGGGTGAAGATGGTGGGATCGGGATGGAACGTGATGACGGTGCCGGTGTCGGAGGACTCGCCCACGACCTCCACGGGCCCGAGGGGCTTGCCTTTCGAGTAATGCTGCTCGAAAACCTTGCCCTCGCGATGCACCTCGGCCACCAGCGAGTCGGACAGGGCGTTCACGCAGGACACGCCCACGCCGTGCAGACCGCCGGACACCTTGTAGCTGTTCTTGTCGAACTTGCCGCCGGCGTGCAGCACGGTGAGCACGACCTCCAGTGCGGAGCGGTGCTCTTTCTCGTGCATACCGGTAGGGATGCCGCGGCCGTTGTCGCGGACCCGGATGGAATTGCCCTCCAGGATGCGGACGTCGATCGTGTCGCAGAATCCGGCCATCGCCTCGTCGATGCAGTTGTCCACCACCTCATATACCAGGTGATGCAGGCCGCGTTCGGCGATGTCGCCGATATACATCGAGGGGCGCTTGCGCACCGCCTCGAGGCCCTCGAGCACCTGGATGCTGTTTGCGGAATACTGTTCTTCCGCCATCTTCATATCTTCCTTCTCTATCATCGTAAATGACTGTATCTAAAATCTTGCAAATTTACGAAAAATATCCGTATTTCCTTACAGTTTCAGGCTGAAACCGATCGTCAGATAAGGACTTCTCTCGATGTATCCGGGCACGCGCTCGATGGCCATTCCCAGCAGGTTGCCCGCCTGCGCCCAGGCGGTCCACCGGGCGTTGAAGCGGTACTCGCCGAGCAGCCCCAGGTCAACGTATCCCGGGAGATCCGACCAGTTCTCGCTGAGCGACCGGCGGGAAGTGGACGCCTGCACATACGCCCCGGCGAAAATGCGCTTCTGCCAGTTGTAGATGCCGCGGAGGTCCGCCGTCAGCAAGGCGGGCAGGAAGGCCGCGGCTTCCGCTACGGCCCGGCTGTGAGAGGCGCGAACCACGCCTTCCGCCTCGATCCTGTCGTCTCTCCAGGCGGCGCTACCCTGCAGCCAGAGGGCCTTGTAGTCGACCTTGCCCACGCCGTCCCAGGCCAGCAGAGGCTGGGCGGCATAATCCGCGAAACCGGCCTCCAGGCCAAACTGCAGCGAGGAGAGCCACTGCCCGGAAACACCCGCCCGCAGGGAGAGCTTCTCCTGCGAGACGTAGGGGGCGACATCCGCGCGGAAGGCGAAATGGTTGACCTGCTTGAGGTCGTAGTGCCCCTGGACGGCCTGACCGCCGCCGGCGACGGCATACAGCTCCAGACCATAGTCAGGCACGTCCATCCGGGCGGTCACGGCCGGCGCGAGCGAGAAGCGGCCCCCGGAGCCGGAGACCCGGCCGAAGTCCGCCCGCAGGCCGACGTCCAGCCGCACGAGCCCCTCCACGAACTGCACGTGCGGGGTGAGCGCCGTCACGAAGGCGGCATACGTGCCGTTGAACATCTCTCCGTATTCCCGGCGGGCGTCCAGGTCCAGGGCGGCATCCAGAAGGACCTTGAAACGCTCGTCCAGGTCCGTGCCCGCCGAAATGCCGGCGTGCAGGCTGTTCTCCCCTATGCGGTCACGCCCCAGGCTCCTCGGATAATGGTCTCCGGAATAGCGGTAGCGCAGGTCTGCGTCGTAAATGAAGCGGCCGCCGGCGCCCGGCCGCGACTGTACGCGGCCCGCCAGCACGGCGGAATGGAATCCGGACTGGAAACCGGGCGCCTCGGAATCCTCCCCGGCCAGGATGTTCTCATAGCCGAAACGGTAGGAAAGGCGCGCACCCGGGGTCAGGTACGTCCCGTCCAGGGCGGCGCGGCCCCACAGGTCGTGCCCGCTGAAGACGGCGCCTCCGCGCGAGAGGTAGGTTCCGGCGTAGCCTCCGGCATCGGCCGTGACGCCGATCTTGAAGTTCTCCTCGTCCAGCACCCGCCAGGCCAGTTCCAGCTGTGGATGGAGCGTATAGCCCGCCCCGGCGCGCAGGTACAGCGTACCCGCGTCGGAAAGCCGCGCCGCCGGCGTGGCCTGGATCCGGTACGGCGAGAACTCGTAGGAGCCCCTGTAAGGCGTATCGAAGACCGAATAGTCGAATTTATAGTCGAAACGCAGCAACGAGTCGGGCACCTGCATCGCGCCTCCCAGTTTCTGGAAGTCGGCGAAACGGGCGAGGTAATCGTTCGTCACCTGGACGGACTGGTTGATATTCTGGGCGGCGGCAGGCACGATCAGCGCCAGGAGAGCCGCGAGGGATATGACTGTCTTTCTCATACGTTATTCCTGCTTGGGGAGGCGGTCCAGCCTCATCTTCACGTTGTCCGCCACGTCGTCCGAGCCGCGCTCCGGCTCATAGCCGTCGCGGATGCTCTCGTAGGTGGCCCTGGCCTGGGCGTACATCCCGCGCTCCGCAAAGGAATCGCCCAGCACGATATAGGCGCGGGCCAGCCAGTAGGACTGGTCGCCGGCCTTCTGGGAGAAGTCGTACACTTCCTTCTCCACGTCGGCGAAACGGCCCGAATCGAAGAGGCCCTGGATGACCTGGTACTCGGATTCCGCGCCAATGGCCGTGGAAGGATTCGCGCCGAGCTGGCGGAAAAGCGACATCGCCTCGTCGCGTCGGGAAGTGGCGAGGCTGGACTTCGCCTTGGTGAAGCGGGCTTCGTCACGCACGGCGGCGTCGAGGTCCCTGTCCGCAATCACGGCGTCCGCCGTCCGGATGGCCTCCTCGTAATCCTTGCTGCGGTAGGCGGAACGCATCATACCCACGCGGGCCGTCTGCCTGTTGGCGTCCATCCGCGCGGTTTCCAGCAGGTTCCGGTAGCCCCTGTAGGCATCCTGGTAGCGCTCCAGGCCGTAAGAGAGGTCCGCGAAACGGAGCCGGGACATCTCGGCGAAGGAATACTCGGACTCCGCCGCGGCGGCCCTTCCGTAGGCCTCCACGGCCTTCTCCTTCTCGCCCAGGGCGTTGTAGGACTCGGCCAGGTAGAACTCCGCCTGGGCGCGGTCCTTGGCGTCCGGATAGCCCTCCAGATACTTCACGAGGGTGGGGACGGCCTCCTGCCAGTTGCCGGCCAGGTACAGCTGCTCGGCCGTGCTGAAGTACATCTGCTCCCGGTCGGAATCGGCCCGGCCGGCGGCCAGCGAGTTCTGCTCCACGTATTCGAGGAACTTCTGCGGCTGCCGGAGCGTCTGGTAGATGGACTCGATGGCGAGCATCGCCTCCTCGGCGTATTCGCTCCGCGGCATCAGCGAGACCACCTGCTTGTAGCTGTCCAGCGCATCGTTGTATTTCGACTGGTTGCGGTACACCATCCCGAGGCCGATCAGCGCACGGGCCACGTAGGTGTTGTCCGATGTGTTCTCCAGCAGCCGCTTGAAGGTGCGCACGGCGTCGTTGTTGCTGTTCACGTCCATCTGGGCACGGCCGAGTTCATAGGTGGCCTCGTTGTAGAAGGGGGCGTCCGGCGAGGAATCCTCGACGTGCAGCAGGGTGGACACCTTGCGCCGCTTGTCGCCGGAGAGGCCGTAGGCCACCGCCTGCTGGTACCAGGGATAGATGTCGTCGGCCGAGAAATACTCCGTCAGCACGTTCTGGTACGACCTGATCGCGGAACGGTAGTCCTTGCGGCCGAAGTCGCAGTCGGCCCGGCGGGTCATCGCATCCTCCCGGAAACGGCTGTCGTCGCCCGTGAGATAACTGTCGAACCACTGGGCCGCCGTGGCGTATTCCCCTTGCTTGAAATAGCTGTAGGCGACGTTGTACGGAAGCAGATCCCCTTCGGGCGTACCGTCCAGCGCGGAGGCGTGGTGCAGCTCGGTAAAAGTCTTCACCGCGTCTTCCCAGTTGCCTGCGCGGTAGTTCGCCTCGGCCAGCCAGTAGCGCGCCAGCTGGTTGAGGCGCTCGGTCCGGGGAACGTAATAGGCCGTGGCCCGGAAATACGGGACGGCGTCGCGGTACGAACCGCTCTCCATCAGCTGGGCGCCGCGCAGGAAGTTCGCCTTCGTGTAATTGCTGCGCATATCCGGAGTCAGTTCCTCGATGTTGTCGTAGGCCTCCACGGCGGCCGCATAGTCGCGGTCCACCAGGGCCGCCAGGGCCATATAGCCGTAGATCTGGTCGCCGCGCGCCTTCGTGGACCAGCGGCGGATGTAGTTGGCGAAGCCGGACGTGTCCTTGTTGAGGTCGAAGGCCAGCTTGGCGTAGTTGAACGCGGCATCCTCCGTGATTTCCGGATCGAAATCGACTTCCGAGGCAGCCCGGAAGGAATTCATCGCCGACACCTGGTCGTGCGTGCGGAGGTAGGAATTCGCGAGGTGATAGTTGGCCACCTGGCCGAGGGAGTCGCTGCGGTCGCCCATCCTCAGGAAGTTCTCGATGGCGCCCGCGAAGTCATCCACGGAATAGAGCACCGTGGCCGCGTAGAAATAGTCCTTGCGGTTCATCCCCTTGTGCGACTGTTCGTCGTAATATTCCCGGGCCTTTTCCTTGTTCCCCTTCACCAGGTAGGACTCGGAGATGATGCGGGCCAGTCGCTCGCGGCGCTCCGTGGGCACGCTCTCATAGATGCGCTCCCCTTCCCGGATCACGAAATCATAGTTCTTCTGGTTGAACTCGCAGTCCACGATATAGAAATTCGCCAGGTCCGTCAGGCGCGGATCCTCGACCGCCTGCCAGAACTTGGCTTCCGCCTCGGGGAAACGGCTGGCGTCATACAGGATCATACCCGCATAGTACCTGCCGGGAGCCGTGTAGTCCGACTGCGGCAGCGATTCCAGCACCATAAAGTACTGCGAGGCCTCTTCATTGTGGCCCAGCGCATAGGCCGCATAGCCGTATTTGAAGAGATACTCCGCCGTTTCGGCATCCGTAAGGCCGGCCGAAGATACGTTGGAGAACGCCTCCGCCGCCCGGTCATACTCCCCTTTGTCGAACAGGATGCGCCCGTATTCGAAATACAGGGGGTCCGCCAGGCCGGAGGCAGGGTGGCGCTGCAGATAATCCGTGAGGAGTTCCGGGCCGTCTTCTCCCTGCATCTTCAAGGCGCAAAGGACCGCATATCCTTCACTGACGGGATCGTCGCCCAGGGATTCGAACAGGACTTTCGCCTGGGCATACATCCCGTTCTGGTAGAAGCGCACCGCCTCCCGCCAGGTCCGGGGGCCGTCGACGGGGTTCGCCGCCAGGGTTGCGGATAAGATCGTGACCGCAAGAATGGGGGTCACCAGTGATTTCAAACTCATAAATATATTCTGTTTCCAAAAAGACAAATTTACTCATTTTTGCGCTATATTTGCAGAGTCCGTGAATATTTTTTACCCGCAAGATGGAAGAAAACACCACCCCCGTCATCTCGTTCTCCGGCGCCGACATCCTGGGCGGAGACAACGTCGTCGTATATGGTCTTGACCTCGAGGTCCTTCCTGGCCAGCTGGTCTATATCCTGGGCAAGGTGGGCAGCGGGAAAACCTCGATTTTCCGCACCATCACGGCGGAGAACCGCCTGGGCAAGGGGTCAGGCCGCGTGTGCGGCTTCGACCTCGCCACCCTGCGGAACAGGGACGTCCCCCAGCTGAGGCGGCGCATCGGCGTGGTGTTCCAGGATTTCCAGCTGCTGATGGACCGCAACGTGGAAGACAACCTCTCGTTCGTGCTCAAGGCCACCGGATGGAAGGACGCCTCCGCCATCGCCAGGCGCATCGACGAAGTGCTCGCCGCCGTGGATATGACCACCAAGGCGCACAAGATGCCGCACCAGCTTTCCGGCGGCGAACAGCAGCGCATCGCCATCGCCCGGGCCATCCTCAACGACCCCGAGGTGATCCTTGCGGACGAACCCACGGGCAACCTCGACGAGGAGACCGCCGAGGGCATCCTGCAGCTGCTTCAGAAAATCAACCGCGAGAAAGGCACGGCCATCGTGATGGTCACGCACAACCGGTCCATCTGCAGCCGCTATCCGGGACGCATCTTCGAAACGCGCGACGAAACCTGCCGGGAGATCACCCTATGACCCTGAAACAACGTTACGACGGCATTCTCGGCTGGTTTCGGGAGAACGTGCCCGTTGCGGAGTCGGAACTGCATTTCGACTCCCCCTACCAGTTGCTCGTGGCGGTGATGCTCTCTGCGCAGTGCACCGACAAGCGGGTGAATCTCACCACGCCCGCCCTCTTTTCCGCCTATCCCACGCCGGAAGCGCTCGCCGCTGCCAGGGAAGAAGACGTGCTGGCGCTCATCCGCTCCATCTCCTACCCCAACAGCAAGGCGCGCCACCTGGTCGGGATGGCGCAGAAGCTTCTCGCCGATTTCGGCGGTCAGGTTCCCTCGGACATCGACGCCCTAATGAGCCTGCCCGGCGTAGGCCGCAAGACCGCCAACGTGGTGGCTTCGGTAACCTGGGGCGAGCCCGTCATCGCCGTAGACACGCACGTGTTCCGCGTGTCGCGTCGCCTGGGCCTGTCTCAGGGCACGACGCCCCGCGCCGTGGAGCTCGACCTCGAAAAGCACGTTCCCGAGGAGTTGCGCCCCATCGCCCACCACTGGCTCATCCTGCACGGCCGTTACGTGTGTACGGCCCAGAAACCAAAATGCGCGGGCTGTGGGCTCGCGCATTGGTGCAGGGAATACGGTTCCCGTTAGTTTATTTCTTCCTTCCCAGGAGGCCGCCCAGGATGCTGGTCGCAGCGCCGAGCAGGCCGCCGGAGCTTTTGCTGGCAGTCTGGGCCTGTGCCGGAGCCGCCGCGGCCGCACCGCCGCCCGTGAGCGTGAGGATGATGTCATTGAGGTCCACGTCACCATCGCCGTCCCGGTCCTTGATGATGTTGGACAGGTTGCCCATCACCTTGGGGATGAGGCCGGTGAGGACAGCACCGAGCGCCGCGCTGACGCCGAGTTTCTTCAGGACGTTGTTGTTGAAGATGTTGCCGGCGAGGGCCGTAACCGGGCTGGTCGCAGCATTGGTCTGGCCGGTAAGCAGGTTCTTGATCAGGTCCACGCCGCCGGGCTTGGCCGCCGTCTGGGTGAGGCTCCCGAGCACGGAGGAAGCCATTCCGTTGAGAACCTGGGACTGGAGGTTGGCGGGGATCTGGACACCGCCCGTAGCAGATTTCACCTGCTGCAGAATAAGATCGCTGATAGATGCCATTTTTATGAGGTTTTAGGGTTTATCGACAAAACTGTTTCTTGAGCGCGGCGATCTTCTCGTCCGCGTCGCGGCCTTTCGCGCCGAAGTAGAACTTGATCTTGGGCTCGGTGCCGGAAGGACGCACGGAGACGACATCCCCGGCTTCGTCGAAGAACTGCAGGACGTTGGAGGACGGCTGGCCCGTCTTCTCCGGCTCCAGGTAGTCCACCACCCGGGTGACCGGCGAGCCGCACATCTCCTTCGGCGGATCGTTGCGGAAGTCCGCCATCATCTTCTGGATCTCGCGGGCACCGGCGATGCCCTTGCGCACCACGGACACCAGGCCTTCCTTGCGGTAGCCGTACTCCCGGTAGATGCGCTGCATCAGCTGGTACAGGGTAAGCCCCTGCTCGGCGGCCCAGGCGGCGCATTCCGCCACCATCATCGCGCTCACCTGCGCGTCCTTGTCGCGGACGAACTCGCCCACGTTGAAGCCGTAGCTCTCCTCGCCGCCGCAGATGAACTCGCCGCCTTCGGCCTTGTTGCGCTTCACCACCTCGGCGATGTACTTGAAGCCGGTAAGCACGTTGTACACCGGCACGTTGAAGCTCTTGCAGATGTCGGTGATCAGCTCTGTGGTGACGATGGTCTTCACCACGTATTTGCCTTCTCCGAGCTTGTGGAGGTCGTTCCATCGGTTCAGGATGTAGTAGGTAAGCATCGCGGCCGTCTGGTTGCCGTTGAACAGGACCATCCTGCCGTCGTTGTCGCGCACGGCGATGCCCAGGCGGTCGGCGTCGGGGTCGGAGCCCATCACCAGGTCCGCCCCCGTCTCGTCCGCCTTGTCGATGGCCATCTGCAGGGCGGCGGGTTCCTCCGGGTTCGGGGAGACCACCGTCGGGAAGTCACCGTCGGAAACGTCCTGGTCGGGCACGTGGATGACGTTCGTGAATCCCTTGCGGCGCAGGATTTCCGGGATGAGGCGCACGCCGCAGCCGTGCAGCGGGGTGTAGACGATCTTCAGGCCGCCGTGCTTCTCGCAGAGTTCGGGGCAGAGGCTCAGGGACAGCAGGTCCTTCAGGTACAGTTCGTCCACGTCGGCGCCCAGCGCCTCGATCTCGCCGCAGCGCAGGCCGGATTCGAACTTGACCATCTTCGGGTCGGTGATCTTCGCCACCTCGGCCACGATTTCCTTGTCCACCGGGCTCGTCACCTGCCCGCCGTCGGACCAGCTGACCTTGTAGCCGTTGTATTCCTTGGGGTTGTGGGAAGCGGTGATCATCACGCCGGCGATGGCGCCCTTTAGGCGCACCGCGTAGCTCATCTCGGGCGTGGGGCGGATGTTGTCGAACACATATACGTGGATGCCGTTGGCGGACAGGACGTCGGCCGTGATGCGGGCGAATTCCTTGCTGTTGTTGCGGGAGTCGTAGGAGATGACCACCTTGGGGTCGTCGTCTTCGCAGTGTGAAAGGATATAGTTCGCAAGGCCCTGGGTAGCCATCCCCACCGTGTAGCGGTTCATCCGGTTGGTGCCTACGCCCATAATGCCGCGGAGGCCGCCGGTGCCGAATTCGAGGTTCTTGTAGAAGGCGTCCTCGTAGGCGGCGGGATCGCTGTTGCGGAGCTGGATGATCTTGAGTTTGGTTTCCTGGTCGAAGTCGCCGTCAAGCCAGGCCTGGGCTCTCTGTTCAAATTCTTTCATCGGATATCGTTTTGCGTTATCGTTCAAATATAAGAAAAAAACGGAGAAAGTGTTACTTTTGCGGTAATGAAACGGAGTTTCGCGGATATTTTGCAGGACCTGGACGGCGAGCGGGCGCGCAAGCTGGCCCGCAAGCTTCCCGAGTGGGCCGCCGCCGGAGTCGAAATCCCCTCCGCCCTTTCCCTGGAGCAGTGTTCTTCCAGTGCAACGGCATCTTATAAAGCCGTCCTGGCCATCTCCGCTCCACGCAGCGGCGAACTGCCTCCGAAAACGTCCTGCTGCGCAGGACCCCTCCCACTTCCTTCGGAAGCGGGCCCCTCCCTCTTACGGAGCCGAGGGTGGCTACGGTTTTCTGAGGCAGTTGCCGCTGACGTTCCGCCAGAGAGAACAGAACTCAAACTGGTGTTAGATCTTACCTGCGGGTTGGGGGTGGACAGCTGGGCGCTGTCGAAAGTGGCGGAAAGGGTGGTGAGCTATGAGCGGGACGCGGTGTTGTGCGAGGCGGCGAGGCGGAATTTTGCGCGGCTGGGGGCGGACAACATCGAGGTGCGCTGCGAGACCGTGACACCGGAAACGGACCTGCCGGAGGCGGACCTCATCTTCGCCGATCCGGCCCGGCGCGACGCCGCCGGCCGCAAGGTTTTCCTGCTGGAGGACTGCACTCCGGACATCCTCACGCTGCTGCCGATGCTGCAGAAAAAGGCGCCGGCGGTACTGCTGAAGCTCTCGCCGATGGCCGACCTGACGATGCTCGCGCAGCGCCTGGGATCCGCCCTGCGGGAAATCCACGTCGTGGAGAGCGACGGCGAGGTCAAGGAACTGCTCTGCTTGTTGCTTCGGGACAACACCCCCGCCGAACCGGAAATCACGGTGGTTACCTTGGCTTCACACAACGGGCGACTGCATTTCCGGATGGCGGAGGAGCGGGAGGCGGAGGCTGTCTTCGCTGCGGGCGTGCAGCCGGGCGGCGTGCTGCTGGAGCCCTGCCCCGCCCTGCTGAAGGCCGGCGCCTTCAACCTCCCCTGCGCCCGCTGGGGTCTTCAGAAACTCGCTGCATTTACACATCTTTATACCGGTACCCTCTCCGAAGAGGCCGCTCCCTGGTTCAAGGCACGGAAGATTCGCGAAGTCCTGCCATTCGGCAGCGCCTCTTTCAAACAAATCAAACATCGTTATCCGCGTGCCGAGCTCACGGCCCGCAACCTGCCGCTGGGCAGCGCGGAACTGCAAAAGAAGATGGGCCTTTCCCCGGGCGGAGACGCCCATATCTTCGCCTGCCGCCTCGCGGACGGCAGCGCCGTTTTGATTGTGTGCGGAGATTAGGTTTATTTTTGCTATCTTCGGGGAACTTTTGACAGTTTAACCACACTAATATCCCACTTATGAAGAAAATCATCACTTCTGTCTGTCTCCTCCTGGCGGCGGTTGCCCTGTCCGCGCAGGTGAAAGAAGATTTCAAACCGGCCACGACCAACCAGCCGAACCACCAGTATCCGATGGTGAACTCGCAGCGGATGGTCCGCGCACAGGTCACGGCTCCGGGCGCCCACAGCGTCAAGCTGGACATCGGCGGCGTCAAGTATGAGATGACCAACGACGGCAACGGCGTCTGGACCGGCGATTCCGCCCCCCAGGACGAGGGCTTCCACTACTATCAGCTCGAAATCGACGGCGCTTCCGTGCCGGATCCGGGCAGCCTCTACTATTACGGCGCCTCCCGCTGGGGCAGCGGCATCGACGTCCCGGCGGCGGACGAAGACTTCTATACCATTAAGAACGTCCCGCAAGGCCAGATCCGCGAGGTCTATTACTATTCTTCCGTCACCGGCTCGATGCGTCACTGTTATGTGTACACCCCGGCCGAGTACGACAAGACGGACAAGAAATACCCCGTCCTTTACCTGCAGCACGGCGGCGGCGAGGATGAGCACGGCTGGCCCCAGCAGGGCCGCACGGGCATCATTATGGACAATCTGATCGCGGCGGGCAAGGCCGTTCCGTTCATCATCGTGATGGACAACGCCAGCGACACCTACGGCCCCAACAACCCGCGTCCGCAGCGTCCGGCTATGGGCGGCCCGCAGGGCGGTCCCGGTATGGGCCAGGGTGGCCCCCGCCCGCAGGGCGGTCCGGGAATGGGTCCGGGCGGCCAGCGTCCACAGGGTGCTCCGGGTCAGGGAATGCCCGGACAGGGTGCCCGTCCGCAGGGCGGCAATCCCTTCGGCGGAATGAACTTCGCCGGCGCCTTCCAGGATATTATGGAGAAGGACCTGATCCCGATGATCGAGGCCAACTTCCGCGTGTACAAGGACGGTGCGCACCGCGCGATGGCCGGCCTGTCGATGGGCGGTATGCAGACGCACTCCATCGCCCTGGCCAACCCGAAACTCTTCTCCTGGGTCGGCATCTTCAGCGGCGGAGTATTCTCCAAGGAAGAAGTGGACCAGACACCGGGCTTCCGTGAGAACAACAAACTGATTTTCATCAGCTTCGGCAGCCGTGAACTGGAAAACCGCATCGGCGGGGCCGCGGATCCCAGGCCTATTACCGAAGAACTCGGCAAGACCGGAATGAATACCGTCTTCTACGTCTCTCCGGACACTGCGCACGAATGGCAGAGCTGGCGCCGCGCCCTCTACCAGTTCGCCCAGAGATTGTTCAAGTAAACCGGAAAAACACTTCTGAAAAAATGGCTGTCGGACCTAGTCCAACAGCCATTTTTTCCAGAATATCGCTTCCGCCGCAGCGTCGTGCTCGTGCTGCTTGCCACGGTATCCGTGCATCCCGTCGGGATAGATCCTCAGCTCGAACTGGTAACCTGCCTGCTGCAGGGCGTCGATCAGCTGCAAGGTATTCTGGAAGTGGACGTTGTCGTCGCCCGTTCCGTGCGTGAGGCACAGGGCGTTCGGCAGCGGCTTCGGGCCGTCGCCCGCAAAGACCCGGGGCACCCAGGTCATCACCGACGCCTCGGCGTAGCCGTCCGGATTGGCCTGCGGCGTGTCCATAAAGCGCTCGGTGTAATGCGTGTCGTACAGGTGCCAGTCATACACGCCGCCGCCCGCGATTCCGCAGCGGAAATACTGCGGATAGCGAAGCACCAGCATCGCGGTGGTGGTTCCTCCGAAGGAGAAGCCCTTCACCCCGATGCGCGAACCGTCCACATAGGGCAGTGCCTGGAGCCATTTCGCCCAGGCAAGGTAGTCCTGCAGTTCGATCACCGTCATCCGGCGGAAGGCCTGGTCCATCCCCCGGCGCCCGTTCTCGCCGGAGGATCGGGGATCCACCACGATGTAGATGACGCCGTTTTCGTAACACCAGGCGTCGGAAGCGTCGCGGTCTCCCCAGCTGTCGCGAACATAGGGCGTGCCCGGACCACCGTAGAGTTGCATCTGCACGGGATACTTCTTCGAAGAATCGAAATCTTTCGGCAGCGACATCAGGCCGTAGAGGTCGAAGCCGTCGTTCTCGATCCGTACAAGTTCGGGGAAGGGACGGTCTGCAGACAAATCCGCAGAGGCCGGGCGGGTTTCCATCGCATATTTGTCTGTACGACCCGAAATGTCCTGCCAGGGCGAGCGGGCCGTGGAAGCCCGCGCCTCGAAGCGCTTGCCATCCTCGGAGATCCTGACCCCGGTCACGTTGAGTTCCGGATCCGTGAGCGCCGTGATCCGGCCCTTGCGGTCCAGCCGGTAGAGGGTTGTGTGCAGCCGGGAATCCCGCTTTGCGGTGAACCACACGTCCCCTTTCTTCGCATCCACCTTCAACAGGCGGATATTCCAATTCTCCCCGTCCGTCAGGCGCTGCAAAGTGCCGTCGTAGCCCAGGAAATAGATCTGCTCCCAGCCCGTCTCGAAGTTGCGCGCCATATACAGGCCCTTGTCCGTGAAGATCATCCCCTCGATCCATTCCACCCAGGCGTCCGGGTATTCCTCGTGATAGACCTGGCGCTTGGAGCCGTCCGCGACGCTCACGGCATACAGGTCCAGGACGCTCTGCCGGCGCGGCTCGCGCGAGACATACAGCTCCTGCGAGTCAGCCCCCCAGAAGGGCGTGCCGAAATACTGCTCCGGCGAGTCGTCGAAATCCGCCCAGACAGGCCGGGCGCCGCGCCTCGCCTCGATGATGCCCACCCGTACGGAAGGATTCGCCTCCCCCGCCTTGGGATAGCGCGTCTGGTGCAGCGTCCCGTCCTGCCCGAAAGGCGAATAGATGGGGAACATCGGCACCGCCGAGTTGTCGAAACGGTAGAAGCCGAGCCGCTTGGAATCCGGACTCCACCAGAAGGCCCGATACTGTGAAGGACGGCCGAAAATCTCCTCATAATAGACCCAGGAAGCATAGCCGTTCAGAATCAGTTCCGACCCGTCGAAGGTCAGCCGCGTCTCCACCGAATCGGCCACCGAGCGCACCCAGAGGTCGTTGTCACGGGTAAAAGCCACCATCGTCCCGTCCGGCGACGGGGTCACGTTCACGTCCGCGGCGCGGACGCAGAAAGCCGCGGCCACGCACAGGGCCACTATGAACAAACTCTTTCTCATTCGAAGAAACGGTCTTTGAAATTCACGAGATATACTTTGCTCACGGCGCGGGTGAGCGCCGTGTACAGCCACTTCAGGTCGTCGAGCGTCTGCTCGTCCTGCCAGAAGGGGCAGTCGATGAACACGCAGTCCCACTGGCCGCCCTGCGACTTGTGGCAGGTGATCGCCTCGGCGTACTTGAGCTGCAGGGCGTTGAAATATGGGTCCTCGCGCACCGCCTCCCAGATCTTCTTCTTCGTCCGGCGGTCGGCATAATCGGCCGACACCCCCTGATACAACGCATTCTGCTGCTCATAGGAAAGTGACGCCGACTCAGACTCCAGGGTGTCCAGGCACACCTTCGCTTTCAGCGTGGCGTCGTCGTAATCCGGGAAGGAGAGCGTCGCGTCCGCGAAATGCAGCCCATAGCGCTCCTCGTAGTTCCCGATGCGCACCAGCTTGGCGATGTCGCCGTTGGCGATGTAGTCCATCTCGGGCACGTCCTCCACGAACTGGTAGCAGTTGCGCACGATCATCAGCTTGTCGTCCCGCACGAGGCGCTCCTCCTTGAACTGCACCGTGCCGCGGATGCCCAGGTTGTAGCGGATGGCCCGCTTGTTCGAGCGGCACAGCACCACGGTACCGTCCTCCCCGTAGCGTCCGTAGGCGTCGGAGAGGGTTTCGATCAGCTCTCCCCCGCCGATGCGCTCGATATCGTCCGCACCGTGCAGGTCCAGCTTCCAGTCGGAGAAGGTCTGCTCACCCACGCTGCCTGCGATCAGCCCGCGCAGCCGCGTGGCGTTCCGCAGGATGCCCGACTCGGCCGCCTGCCGCACCACGCTGGTCAGTTCGCTGTAGCGCACGCCGCCGAAGCCGTCCATAAAAGGTTTCGACAGGGCCGGCGAGGCGTCCAGTCCCACCGGGGGCAGCTGGGCGGCGTCCCCGACCAGGATCAGCCGGCAGTCGATGCCGTTGCGGACGAACTCCACCAGATCCTCCAGCAGGTTGCCGGAGCCGAAGGCCGTGGTGCCCTGCGGGGAGGCGGCGTCGATGCCGATCAGCGACACCTCGTCCACGACGAAAAGCGTCCCCTTGGCCTTGTTGGGCGCCAGCGAAAACTGTCCGAAGCCGTCGCTGCCCACCGACTTCTGCCGGTAGATGTGTTTGTGGATGGTGAAGGCGGGACGGCGGGAAATGCCCGACAGCACCTTGGCGGCGCGGCCGGTAGGGGCCAGCAGCACCGACGACGTCCCCACGTCTTTCAAGGCGGCGATGACCGCCGAGATGGCGGTGGTCTTGCCCGTGCCGGCATAGCCGTTCACCACAAGGATGTCCGCGTCGTCGCAGGTCACGAACGCCGCGACCTCCCGGAAGAGGCGGGCCTGGCAGGCGGTCGGCTCCGCCTTGAAGCGTTTGAGGAACTGCGCCTCCAGGAAAGCCGCCCGGTCCATCATCCCCGGGCGCGTTTGTCGAAGATCATCGCCACCAGGGCGAGCGCAGGATAGATTTCAATGCGGCCGAGGAACATATCCACCGTGAATACCACCTTGCCGAGCACCGGCACGCTGTTGAAGGAACCCATCGTGCCCAGTGCGCCGTAGGCCGGACCCACGTTGCCCAGGCTCGTGACCGAGGCGATGAAACTGTTCTGGTGATCCACCCCGATGAACAGGCTCAGGGCCACCGATACGGCCAGCAGCAGGCCGTACAGGGCGATGAAGAACACGTGCGGGTAGACTTCCTCTTCACGCAGGAAACGCTTGCCCATCCGCACTTCGTGGATGGCGGAAGGATGCAGGATGGCGTTCACACGGCGGCCGAGCGTCTTGAAGAACAACATCACGCGGTCCACTTTCACGCCGCCGGAGGTCGACCCGGCACTGCCGCACATCACGGCCGAGAACATCAGCACCATCACGATCCAGAGCGGCCACTGGGCGTTGTCCAGGATGGCGAACCCCGCGGTGGAAGTGACGCAGAGCGTCTCGAAAAGGCCGTTCCACAGGGCGCCCGGCCAGGTGGCGCAGATGTCGTTGACCTTGAGCCCGACGCCCACGATGACTGCCATCAACAGGATCCAGAAAGTATAGAACTTCACCACCGGATTGTCCAGCGGCTTGAGCGAGCGCGACACGACCGCCAGGTACACCAGACCGAAGTGGATGGAAGACAGATACATGAAGACCATCGTAATGCCTTCTATCCAGCGGGAGTCGAAAGCGGCGATGGAAGCGTTGCGCGAACTGAAGCCGCCAGTGGCGCTCACGCTCATCGCGTGGCAGATGGCGTCGAAGACCGGCATTCCCGCCACGACGTACGCCAGGAAAGACAGCGCAAGCAGCGCCAGGTACACGTATGCAAAAATATAAACCGTCTGATTGGGCCGGCTGGAATAACCGCCGCGCGAAAGCGAGGTCAGCTCCATATTCGTCAGGCGCATCTTCATCTGGTTCGACCCCGGAATGACGAGCAGCAGGAACACCACAACTCCCAGGCCGCCGATGAAATGCGTCGAAGCGCGCCAGAAAAGCAGGCTCTTGGGCAGGCTTTCCACGTCGTCGAGGATGGTGGCCCCGGTGGTCGAGAAGCCGCTCACGGATTCGAACCAGGCGTTCTGCAGGCTGAACGGCCCGCCCCAGAGGGCATAGGGCAACATCCCGAAGATAAAAGAGAGCAGCCAGGACAGGAAGATGATGACGTATCCCTCCTTCAGCGTAATCGCCGGCGTGTTCCGGACGAAAATGAAGGGGAAGATACCCACGATGAAGGTGATGAGGAACGAAATGCTCAGGGCCGACAGGGCCGAATCGCCGCCGTTCAGCAGCGACACGCCCACCGACAGCAACATAAACAGCGCACTGACGAGGAGAGCATAGCCTATGTTCCTGCTGATGACCTTCCAGTTCATTTCCTGCCGATGGTCTTGATCCGGCTGCGGAACTGCCGGTTCTCGTTCGCCAGCTCGGCGATGCCCTCGTTGAGCCGCGACAACTGGTCGTCACCGTCGAACTTCACGTTGTATTTCTTGTCCTGGGCCCGGTAGGCGTCCAGGCCGTCCAGCATCCTGTAGAGCGGATTCACGTAGAAGGCGAGCAGGAAGAAGAGCAGCATCACCACCAGCAGCAGGCCCACGCCCACCGCCACGACGCCCGGAATGACGCTCCGGTAGAACCCGCGCTCGAAGGTCGCGGAGTTCTTCTCCAGGTCGCGGTAGATGGCGCCCGACAGGTTTTCAATGTCGGAGTGCAGGCGGTCGTAACGGGGCTGAAGCCTGCCGAAGTACCAGGAACGGGTGTCGATGAAGTCCGACTGGATGACGTCCTCGAGTTCCAGTGATGTGAGCATATATGCAGAATAGGAATACATCACCGAGTCGGCCAGCGGGTGCACCTGGTTGGAGGCGACGCCCAGCCGGAGCGAGTCGCAGTGCGACTTGAAATAGCCGTCGTCGAACTCCGGGAGGTCGACCGAGGCTTCGTCTCCGATGACTTCAAGGATCTGCAGGTTGTAGGTATTGCTCATTTCCGCCAGCCGGTTGGCGACATTGATGCTTCTGATGTCGTCCGCAATCAGTTCCGACACGTAATCGCTCATAGTCCTGTACTCCATCACGGAGATGATGGAGGACACCAGCAGGATGACGGCGATCGACGAGAAGCTCAGGATGAGTTTCGCGCGCATCGACAACCGTCGCGTCTCGTTTTTCTTGAACAATTTCCGTCCCGGCATTATTAAATTTCTTCAATAATAATGACAAATATAAGAATTATTTTTTTATTTTTGTATGGCAGCTAAAACGAAGCGATTATGACCAATTCCTTCCTGGGCGACAATACTGGCAAGAGCGCCTCGGTCAAGCGGGAGATTCTCCGCTTGTGCATCACGCACAACAACTACAGCATCGCCGACTTCAGTCGGGCGCTGGGCATCAGCGTCCCCACCATAACCAAGTTCATCAGCGAGCTCATCGACGAGAATTTCCTGAAAGACGAGGGGAAGGTCGGCACCTCCGGCGGACGCCGCCCGAGCGTGTACGGCCTCAACCCCGACGCCGGCTATTTCGTGGGCGTGGACGTGGCGAGGCACCATTTCCACATCGCCATCAGTGACTTCAAGGGAAAGGTCATCTCCTATATTCAGGACATCGAGTTCGTGCTGGAGGCCAATGAGAATTCCTTCCGCACGATGTGCCGGATGGTCATCGACCAGGTCACGGCCAGCGGTATTCCCTGGATCAAGGTGCTGGGCGTGGGCGTGAGCCTGTCCGGCCGCGTGAATCCCGAGAAAGGCTACAGCCTCACCTATTTCGTGAGCGACGACCTTCCGCTGGGAAGCATCTTCCGTAAGGAGTTCAACGTGCCCGTCACCATCGAAAACGACTCGCGCGCGATGGCTTACGGCGAGTTTATGCACCTTGGCAAGAAGGCGGACCCGGATATGATCTTCATCAACGTCAGCTGGGGCCTCGGGATGGGCATCATTATGGACGGCCGGCTCTACTACGGCAAGTCCGGCTATTCCGGCGAGCTGGGGCACTTCCCCGTGCTGAACAACGACGTCATCTGCCGCTGCGGCAAGGTGGGCTGCCTGGAAACGGGCGCCTCCGGTTCCGCGCTGCACCGGATGATCGTGGAGAAACTCGGCAAGGGGCAGGCCTCTTCGATGGCCGAAGCCTATAACAGGAAGGGCGACGTGGAACTGGACGAGATCCTGCGCGCCGTCGAGGAAGGCGACGTGCTCGCCATTGACGCCATCGGCAAGATCGGCGACACCCTGGGCCGCGGCATCTCCGGCGTGCTGAACGTCTTCAATCCGGGCCTCGTGGTCATCGGCGGCCGCCTGATCGTGGGCAAGGACTACCTCCTGCTGCCCATCAAGACTGCGGTCAACCGCCTGTCGCTGCCGCGCGTGTCGTCCGACACGACCATCGTCCTCTCGCAACTCGGCCGCAGGGCCGCCTCCGTGGGCGACTGCCTGCTTTCGCGCGCCCGGGTGCTCGGCCTGATGTAAGCTATGCCCAGCTACCTGCAGATCGAGAACATCTCCAAGTCCTACGGACCGAAGGTGCTCTTCGAACGCATCGGCTTCAATATCAACGAAGGCGACAAGATCGCCCTGATCGCCCCCAACGGCACGGGAAAGACCACCCTGCTGCGCATCCTGGCGGGGGAAGACAGTTCCGACTCCGGCGGGCGCGTCCTCTTCCTGAAGGACATCCGCATCGCCTTTCTCAAGCAGGAGTACGATTACGACCCGGCGCTCACGGTCGAGGAGCAGATCCGCCGGTCGAGCCGTCGGATGACGGACACCTTCCACGAGGAGGAACTTCGCGACTACTGGCAGCGCGTGCGCGAGCTGCTCACCTCCTTCCGCCTGCCAGACCTCGGCAAGCCGATGGCGTCGCTGTCCGGAGGCGAGGTCAAGCGCGTGGCGCTCAGCGAATTGCTGGCCCTGCAGGCCGACTTCCTCATCCTCGACGAGCCCACCAACCATCTGGACATCGAGGCCATCGAGTTTCTCGAGGGCTATCTGAAACGCAGTCGCTGCACCCTGCTGATGGTCACGCACGACCGCTATTTCCTGGACCGCGTGTGCAACACCGTGATGGAACTCGACCACGGTGGCATCTACATCTACAAGGGCAACTACCAGAACTACCTGGAGAAGCGCGACGAGCGCATCGCCCTCTACAACGCCGAGACCGACAAGGTGCGGAACCTGCTGCGCCGCGAGCTGGAATGGATCCACGCCACGCCCTGCGCCCGCAGCGGCAAGGCCAAGTACCGCATCGACGCCTTCCACGAGCTTTCCGACCGCGCCGCGCAGGTGTACCGGACGCAGCAGGTCAGCCTCGATGGCGTGGGCGGCGCCTCGCGCCTGGGCGGCAAGATCATCAACTGCAAAGGCGTCTGCTACGACTGGGAGGGCGTCCCGATGCTCCGGGATTTCACCTATGATTTCCAGCGTTGCGACAAGGTGGGCATCGTGGGGCGCAACGGCGTGGGCAAGACCACTTTCCTGGACCTGCTGACCGGGGTGGTCGCGCCCGACAGCGGTTTCATCGACCGCGGCGAGACGCTCCGCATCGGCTATTACCGGCAGCAGGGGATGGAGTTCCGGCCCGGCGACACGGTGCTCGACATCGTGCCCGACACGCGTCTGCTGGGGCATTTCCTGTTCCCGCGCGATATGTGGTCCACCCGCGTGGAGCGGCTTTCCGGGGGCGAGAAGCGGCGGCTTTATCTGCTTACCATCCTGCTGCAGGAGCCTAACCTGCTGATCCTGGACGAGCCGACCAACGATCTGGATATCGTGACGCTGAATATCCTGGAGGAGTATCTGAAAGAGTTCCAAGGCAGTCTGCTGGTGGTGAGTCACGACCGGCATTTCCTGGACCGGGTGACGGATCATCTGCTGGTGTTCTGCGGGGAGGGAGTCGTCAAGGACTTCGTCGGCTCATTCTCCGAGTACCGCGCGTATGTCCGGGACGTTGAATCCCGCAAGCGGGCGGGTGTTCCCCAGCGGACGGACGGAATTTATTTTTCGGACAGGCTTGCCGAAAAACCAAATTCCGCTCCGTCCTCCACAACGCCAACGCACGACACCCGCCCGGCGATTTCAACGCCCGCGCACGGCAAACCGTCAGTCCCTCATTCCGGGCTTGACCCGGAATCCCAAAAACCGCGTAAGCGTACCTGGAAGGAACAGAGGGAGCTGGAGGCTCTCGAAGCGGAACTGCCGCGGCTGGAGGCCGAGAAGGCGGAGCTCGAGGCGAAGATGAGCAGCGGCGCGCTCCCCTATACCGAGCTCCAGGCGGCTTCGGAGCGCATCCAGGAACTGTTGAACGAAATCAGCCAGCGCGAGGAGCGCTGGCTGGAACTCTCGGAGTAACTCGCACCGAAAAAGGCTGATTTCGATCCCGGTTATTCCGGTTTATAGGAATCCTTCAAGGAGACCGTCTTGTTGAAGACCGGTCTTTCCGGCGTGGAATCTTTGTCCAGGACATAGTAGCCGGTGCGCTCGAACTGTACGGCGATGCCCGAGGCGTCGTCCAGCAGGGCAGGCTCCGCAAGGCCGCGGCCGAGGACCAGCGATTCCGGATTCAGGAAGTCCTTGTAATCCTTGTCCTCCGGTACCTGGCTCATATCCGCCAGGGTGAAAAGGCGGTCGTAGTTGCGCAGTTCGATTTCCTTTGCGTGGGCGCAGGACACCCAGTGGATGGTTCCCTTGACGGAGCGCCACTCGCCGCCGCCCGGCTTCGTGGTCGGGTCGTAGGTACATTCCAGTTCCGTGACGTTCCCTTCGGCGTCCTTGACAACCTTTTCGCATTTGATGATATAAGTGTATTTCAGGCGGACCTCGCCGTCCGGCTTGAGACGGAAGAACTTCTTGGGGGCGTCTTCCATAAAATCCGCGCGGTCGATCCACAGTTCGCCTGTGAAGGGCACCTTGCGGGTGGCTCCTTCCGGCTCGGCCGGGTTCAGCGGGCAATCGTACCACTCCACCAGGCCATCCGGCCAGTTGGTGATCTTTACCTTCAGCGGGTCCTGCACCACCATATAACGGTTCGAGCGGGCGTTGAGGTCCTGGCGCACGCACCACTCCAGCAGCTGGATGTCCATCAGCTGGTCGCGCTTGCTGACACCGATCTTGTCGCAGAACATCTTCAGCGCCTCGGGGGTGTAGCCGCGGCGGCGCACGCCGCAGAGCGTCGGCATCCGGGGGTCGTCCCAGCCGGCTACCAGGCCCTTCTGCACGAGTTCCAGGAGCTTGCGCTTGCTCATCAGGGTGTAGGTGAGGTTGAGGCGGGCGAACTCGTACTGGTGCGACGGATAGATTCCGAGCGTCTCGATGAACCAGTCGTAGAGCGGGCGGTGAACGTCGAATTCGAGGGTGCAGATGGAGTGCGTGATATGCTCGATGGAGTCGCACTGACCGTGCGTGAAGTCGTACATCGGATAGATGCACCACTTGTCGCCGGTGCGGTGATGCGAGGCGTGCTTGATGCGGTACAGCAGCGGGTCGCGCATCATCATATTGGGATGTGCCATATCGATCTTGGCGCGCAGCACCTTCTCGCCGTCGGCGTATTTGCCGTCGCGCATCTCACGGAAGAGTTTCAAATTCTCTTCGGGCGTGCGGTCACGGTAAGGACTGGGCGTTCCCGGCTTGTCCACGGTGCCGCGCCCGCGGGAAATCTCCTCCTGCGTCTGGTCGTCCACGTAGGCCAGGCCGCGTTCGATGAGCTGCTCGGCCCATTCGTACAACTGGTCGAAGTAGTCCGAGGCGTAGCATTCCTTTTCCCACTGGAAGCCCAGCCATTTGATGTCCTCCTTGATGGAGTCTACGTACTCCACGTCTTCCTTCACGGGGTTCGTGTCGTCATAGCGGAGGTTGGTCTTGCCGCCGTATTTCATCGCGAGCCCGAAGTTGATGCACAGGGACTTGGCGTGCCCGAGATGCAGGTATCCGTTGGGTTCCGGGGGGAAACGGGTCAGCACGGACGGCACCTTGCCGGTCTTGAGGTCGTTCTCGATGATTTCTTCCAGGAAATTGAGTTTCTTCTCGTTCTCTTCCATAAACGCAGTTGGCTGAATCGCGCAAATTTACGGATTTATTCGTAATTTTGCGCATCCAAGCGCGAAGAGTATATGATTAAATCGATGACCGGCTATGGCAAGGGTGTTGCCGAACTCTCCACGGGACGCCTGACCCTCGAAATACGCACCCTCAACGGAAAGAACTGCGATATCAACATCAAATCCTCCCTCCTCCCCAAAGACAAGGAACTGGAAGTCCGGAAAACCCTTGCCGACGCCCTGCAGCGCGGCACGGTGGACGTGCTGCTGACCTTCGAGCCGAAGGCGGGCGCCGCCGCCCGGCAGATCGACGCGGGCCTGGTGGAAAACTATTTCCGTCAGATCCACGCCATCGGTTGCAAGGTGGGCATCGCGATGCCCAAGGAAGAGTACCTGGAGGCCATCCTGCGCTTCCCCGACGTGTTCGAAGGCGGTAAGCAGGAGACCATTCCCGAGGAGGAGTGGCCCGTGGTCGAAGCGGCCTTGAAAGAGGCACTGGACGCGCTGGATGCTTTCCGCAGCCGGGAAGGAGCCGCACTCTATGCGGATGTCACCGGCCGCGTAGCCAGGATTCTCGCCCTCTATGACGAGGTCGAATCACACGAGGCGGAGCGCCTGGACGCCGTGCGGGAGCGCATCCGCAAAGCAGCCGAAGACCTGCAGCTCAAACTGGACAAGGACCGCCTCGAGCAGGAGATGATCTTCTATCTGGAGAAACTGGACATCAATGAGGAGAAGGTGCGCCTGCGCCAGCACTGCAAGTATTTCCTGGACACCATCGACGGCGAGCCCTGTCCGGGCCGCAAGCTGGGATTCATCATCCAGGAGATGGGCCGGGAGATCAACACCACCGGCTCCAAGGCCAACCACGCGGAAATCCAGAAGCTCGTCGTCCGGATGAAAGACGAGCTCGAGAAGATCCGCGAACAGTCGATGAATATCCTTTAGTCGGAAACGGCGGCAGAAGCGGTGCCGGCCAGCCGGTCGTACTCCTCTTCCGTGATGATCTTGAAGGAGCCGTTGACCTGTGCGCCCAGTTCCACCTGGACCTTGCTGACGTAGATGTCGCCGTTCACCACGGAACTGCCCTTGAGCGAGAGCATTTCCTTGACGTAGATGTCGCCGTCCATCCGGCCCCAGATATCTGCATTCACGCAGAAAAGCTTGCCGGACAGGCGGGCTGATTCGCCGGCCACCACCCGCCCCTCGGAGCGGAGCGTACCGTCCACGCTGCCGTCCACGCGGATGTCGGTGGGAGCGGACAGATCGCCCTTGATGGCGGCGCCCTGGGCGATGCGGCTGACGCTGTTCACATTCTGCTCCACGGTCTTGGGAGCCTTGGTTTCATTCTTGGCGATGTTCATAATCTTCAGTTTTTACACGACACCGCGGCCGTGGCAGTTCTTGTACTTCTTGCCGCTGCCGCAAGGGCAGGGATCGTTGCGGCCCACCTGCTTCTCCACCTTCACCGGCGCGTTGGACTTCTGCTCGCCGTTGGTGGTGAGGTCGCTGTGACGGGCCTGGTAGCGGCTCATATCGGTCTTCGGGCGCACGGCACGCTGGGGCTGCTGCGGGCGGTCCTGCAGCGGCACGAACGCCTTGAAGAGGAAGGACAGGACGTCCTGGTTCAGGGTTTCGAGCATCTCGGCGAAGAGGTTGTAGCTCTCCAGCTTATAGACCACGACCGGGTCCTTCTGCTCGTAGGTGGCGTTCTGGACGCTCTGCTTGAGGTCGTCCATCTCGCGCAGGTGCTCCTTCCAGTGCTCGTCGATCTGATAGAGGATGATATTCTTGCTGAGGGTCTTGGCGATTTCGCGGCCCTCGGAGTTGTAGGCGCGCTCGAGGTTCACCGAAAGGGTCATCTGCTTGCGACCGTCGGAGATGGGGATCGCGATGTTCTGGTACATCGAGCCCTGCTTCTCGTATACGTCCTTGATAATCGGGTAGAGACGCTCCACGAGGGTGTCCATCCTGCGGCGGTACACTTCCTGCATATGCTCCACGAGACGGTCCTCGATGACGTCGGCCTTCGCCTTCTCATAAGTATCGGCGTCCAGACCGGAGTCGATGGACAGCTGGGCCATCAGCGAGACCTCGAACTCCTCGAACGGAAGGCCCTTGCTGCGCCCCACGAACAGGGAGGCCGTGTCCTTCATCATATTCTGCAGGTCGATCTCCACCTTCTCGCCGCTGATGGCGTTGCGCCGGCGGGAATAGATGGCCTCGCGCTGGTAGTTCATCACGTCGTCGTATTCGAGCAGGCGCTTGCGGACGCCGAAGTTGTTCTCCTCGACCTTCTTCTGCGCATTCTCGATGGCGTTGGAGAGCATCTTGCTCTCGAGGGCCTCGTTTTCCTCCATTCCCAGCTTGTCCACCATCCCGGCGATGCGCTCGGAGCCGAACAGACGCATCAGCTTGTCCTCCAGGGACACGTAGAAGGTGGATGAACCCGGGTCGCCCTGACGGCCGGCACGGCCGCGCAGCTGGCGGTCCACACGCCGGGAGTCGTGCCGCTCGGTGCCGATGATGGCGAGGCCGCCGGCCTTCTTCACGTCGTCGGACAGCTTGATGTCCGTACCACGGCCGGCCATATTGGTGGCGATGGTCACCGCGGAGGTCTGGCCCGCCTGGGCCACGATCTCCGCCTCGCGGGCGTGCTCCTTGGCGTTCAACACGTTATGGCGGATGCCGCGGATCCGGAGCATACGGCTCAGAAGCTCGGAGGTCTCGACGTCCGTCGTGCCCACGAGCACCGGACGGCCGGCTTTCGAGAGTTCCACGATACGGTCGATCACGGCGGCGTACTTAGCCTTCTTGGTCTTGTAGATGAGGTCGTTCTGGTCGTCGCGGATGACCGGGCGGTTGGTGGGGATGACCATCACGTCCAGTTTGTAGATGCTCCAGAACTCGCCCGCCTCGGTCTCGGCCGTACCGGTCATACCAGCCAGCTTGTGGTACATACGGAAGTAGTTCTGCAGGGTGATGGTCGCGAAGGTCTGCGTGGCGCCCTCCACCTTCACGTTCTCCTTGGCCTCCACGGCCTGATGGAGTCCGTCGCTCCAGCGGCGGCCCTCCATAATACGGCCGGTGGACTCGTCCACGATCTTGATCTTGCCGTCCATAATGACGTAGTCCACGTCCTTCTCGAACATCGTGTACGCCTTCAGGAGCTGGATCACGGTGTGCACGCGCTCGCTCTTGGTGGAGAACTCCGCCATCAGCTCGTCCTTCTTCTGCTGCTTCTCCAGCAGGGAGAGTTCGGTGTGCTCGATCTCGGCGATGCGGGAGCCCACGTCGGGCAGCACGAAGAAGTCGTCCTCGCCCACGGCGTTCGCAAGCACCTCGTGGCCCTTGTCGGTCATATCCACGGAGCGCATCTGCTCGTTGATCACGAAGTACAGCGGGTCGGTGACCACCGGCATCTCCTTCTCGTTGTCCTGCATATAGTAGTTCTCCGCCTTCTGCAGGAGCACCTTCATACCGGGCTCGGAGAGGAACTTGATGAGGGGCTGATACTTCGGAAGGCCCTTGTGGGCCCGCAGGAGCAGCTTTCCGCCCTCGGCTTCGTCGCCCTCGGCGATCTTCTTCTTGGCCTCGTTGAGCACCTGGTTCACCAGGGCGCGCTGCGTCTGGTAGAGCCGCTCCACGTAGGGGCGGAACTCCATAAACTGCGCCTCGTCGGCCTCGTTGCGCGTGATGGGACCGGAGATGATGAGCGGGGTCCGGGCGTCGTCGATGAGCACGGAGTCCACCTCGTCCACGATGGCGTAGTGATGCTTGCGCTGCACCAGGTCCTCCTGGCTGATGGCCATATTGTCACGCAGGTAGTCGAAGCCGAACTCGTTGTTGGTACCGAAGGTGATGTCGCACTCGTAGGCCTTGCGGCGGGGGTCCGAGTTGGGCTGGTGCTTGTCGATGCAGTCCACCGACAGACCGTGGAACATATACAGCGGGCCCATCCACTCGGAGTCGCGCTTGGACAGGTAGTCGTTCACGGTCACCATATGCACGCCCTTGCCGGCCAGCGCGTTCAGGAACACAGGGAGGGTGGCCACGAGGGTCTTGCCTTCACCGGTAGCCATCTCCGCGATCTTGCCCTGATGCAGGGCGATGCCGCCGATCAGCTGGACGTCGTAATGGACCATATCCCAGGTGATTTCGTTGCCGCCGGCCACCCAGTGGTTGCGGTACACCGCCTTGTCGCCCTCGATGTCCACGAAGTCGTGGTTCACCGACAGGTCGCGGTCGAACTGCGTGGCGTTCACGGTGATGGTCGGGTTCTCCTTGAAACGCCGGGCGGTGGACTTCACGATGGCGAACGCCTCGGGGAGGATCTCGTCGAGGGCCTTCTCGATGGCTTCGTCCTCCTCCTTGACAAGCTTGTCGGACTCGCCGGCAAGCTTTTCCTTTTCGGACACGGGGATGTCCTTGTCCAGTTCCGCCTTGATTTCGGCGATACGGGCCTCGAACGGCTGTTCCACCTCCACGAGCCGGGCCCGCAGGGCGGCGGAACGCGCGCGGATGTCGTCGTCGGACAGGGCGTCGATTTCGGGATATACGGCCAGGATCTTGTCCAGGGTGGGCTTCACAGCCTTGTAGTCGCGCTCGGACTTGGAGCCGAAGATCTTGCCGATGACAGATGCTAATGACATTTCTATTGTATTTTCGTTTTCTATTCTCTCGTGCGCGCAAGCGCATAATCGTGCAAAGTTAACGCAAATGCGCCAACTTTGCAAATCCTGCCTCCGGCCGGAGACGGTTATTTCGCGACGATGTTGGTCTTGACGGAAGCGTAGTCGGAACTGACGCTGAGCGTGGCCGTGCCAGGGCGGTCCTTCAGGGAACGGACCACCGCGAGGGCCTTGCCGCTGAAGAGGGCCTTGTCGGCGCCCTTCAGGGACAGGGTGTCGGCGGCGTTGCCGTTGTCCACGCCGAAGAGCTCGCCCGCCCCGTCCACGCTGAAGTGCAGCATATCGGTGGCGGTGGGCACCACGCGGCCGTCGGCGTCCAGCGCCTCCACGGTCACGTACGAGAGGTCATAACCGTCGGCCGAAATGGTACGCCGGTCGGGCGTCAGGCGCAGCGCGACGGGTTCGCCGGCGGTATAGCGGGCCTCCCGGGCCACTTCCCTGCCGTTCTTGTAGGACACGACCTCGATCTTGCCGGGGCTGAAAGGCACGGCGAGCCACTCTGCGTGCAGCAGCTCCCGGGTCTTGGACTTGCGGCCGTAGGACTCTCCGTTCACGAAGAGTTCCACCTCGTCGGCGTTGCTGTAGTACGCCCACACGTCCACGGGCTCGCCCGCCTTCCAGTTCCAGTGCGGGAAGAGGTGCAGCACCGTCTTGTCCGTCCATTCGGACTGGTAGAGCCAGTATGCGTCTTTCGGGAAGCCCGCCAGGTCCACCACGCCGAAGTAGGAACTGCGCGAAGGCCAGCCGTACGGGGTGGGCTCGCCGAGGTAGTCGAACCCCGTCCAGATGAAGGTGCCGGCGATGAAATCGCGGTCGCGCACGGCGATCCAGGCATCCTCGTGAAAATCGGCCCAAGGGGCGCTGCAGGCGTCATAAGCGGTGACCTGATGGTCCCAGTCCACGTCGTCCTCGGCCGTGTACTGCCAGCCCCTGCGCGGGAGCTTGACCTTCTCGCTGGAAGGCTGGAAATAGATGCCGCGGCTGTTGAGCGAAGAAACCGTCTCGGAGCCGATGAGCGGCGTGTCCGGAAACCACACGCGGCAGGAATCGTACAGCTGGGGATGGTAGTTGAAGCCGTAGACGTCCAGCGCGCCGCTTCGCAGCAAGTTGTTGCCGGGCCACACCCCGTTGCAGCCCGCCGTAATGGCGCGGGTGGTGTCCAGGTCCCGGATCAGCTGGGCCATATGCCTGGTCAGCAGGACGTTGGGATTGCTCTCATCCGGGTCGTTCTGTCCCAGGGAATGGATAAAATTCAGCAGTTCGTTGGCCTGCTCGGGCGTGAGGTTGGCGATGTCGTCGGTGCTGGAGTCGCTCTGCTCGATGATCTCGTTGCCGATGCTCCACATCACCACCGACGGGTGGTTGCGGTCGCGCCGCACGAAATCCTGCACGTCGCGCACGTGCCAGTCGTCGAAAAAACGGGCGTAGTCGAAGCGCGTCTTGCGCTTGCGCCACATATCCATCGCCTCGTCCATCACCACGAAGCCCATCTCGTCGCAGAGGTCGAGCAGCACCGGAGAAGGCGGGTTGTGGGAAGTGCGGATGGCATTCACGCCCATATCCTTGAGGATCTGCAGTTCCCGCTGGAGCGCCCTGCGGTGCACGGCGGTGCCGATGCAGCCCATATCGTGGTGCAGGCAGACGCCGAGCATCTTGAGCGGCCGGCCGTTCAGGAAGAAGCCCTTTTCGGCGTCCCAGGTGGTCGTGCGGACGCCGAAACGCACGTCCTCTACGTCCTGCATCTCCCCGGCGGAAACGCTCACGCGGGCCGTATAAAGATAGGTGTCGTCCACGTCCCAGCGGTGCGGGCGGACGATTTCCAGCGCCGTCCCGGCAGAGGCGGTGCCGCTGAAGGAAGTCCGGGCCACCGTGCGTCCCTTCGCATCCAGGATCCGGACGTCGTAGTCCAGTTTCTGCCCGGAGGAGGCGCCTTCCGTCTCAACATCCACCACCACGGTGGCTTTCGCGTCGGAAATCTCCGTCGCGCGCACGAAGATGCCGTTGTAGGCGATGTGGACGGGGTCGGCGACCACCAGGCGCACGTCGCGGTAGATGCCGCAGCCGGCGTACCAGCGCGAGTTGGGCTGGTCGGCGTTGTCGCAGCGCACGGCGATCAGGTTTTCTCCGGGCACCAGCCACGGCGTGATGTCGTAGCAGAAAGAACTGTAGCCGTAGGGCCGTGTGCCCAGGTCGTGGCCGTTGATGAATACGGTACTGTTCATAAAGACGCCGTCGAACTCCACGCAGACCGACTTGGCGGCGTGACCGTCGGCGGCGAACAGCCCTTCGGGGGCGTTGAAACGCTTGCGGTACCAGCCTATGCCTCCCGGCAGGGCGCCGCCGCTGGGCGTGGAAGGGTTCTCCGGCGAGAATTCCCCTTCGATGCTCCAGTCGTGGGGCAGGTGCAGTTCACGCCAGGCGCCGTCGTCGAACCCGGTTTCGGCAAAAGCCGGGTCGTCGCCGAGGATGAATTTCCAATCGAAATTGAAGTCGGTGCCACGCTGGGGAGCCGCCTTGGGCTGGCAGGCGCACAGCAGTGCAACCAGGGGAAGGATGGTTATCAGGATGCGTTTCATAATGCACAAAGATAACAAATTATCCTTGATCAAAACCATCAAGGGACCTAGTATGCCCCACAGGGCTTCCTATGCTGTCCACGCTCCCTCTATCCCCGCCTAAAGCCCCCATCAGGGGACTTCTCCTCCTTCTGGCGCCGTTCCAGGCCAGGTGACATCCCCTAATAGTTTTAATCAAGGAAGAATCTCTGATGATTTCTTGGAAAAACGTCTCGTTATCCCCATTTTTGTGGCAAACCAAAAGACTTGAATATGGAAAACATTCTCTCAGACCTGGCCATTGGCCTTCCTTTCGTAAAAGGACAGAGCCTTCCTGTCCGCAACTGCTGGCATTTCTCGACCGACGGCACCGCCCAGGACGTTCTGTTTCGAGACCGGGATGACTTTGTCGCCGGTATGAACCGGATATATACCGTTGCACGGAAATATGGCATTATTGTTTTAGCCTTCTGTTTGATGGACAACCACTTACATTTTATCCTCCATAGTAGTTTCGATGCTTGCAACCGCTTTGCCCACGAATATGTCCGGCAAACCTCAATGTCCATTGCCCGCCGGTATGGTTTGAGCAACGAATTGCGGTGCCTGCCCATCCATCATCAGACTATCACCGACGACGGATATCTCAAGACAGCCATCTGTTATGTCATCAAGAACCCGGTCGTTGCCGGACTGCCTTTCCTTCCCCACGATTATCCCTGGTCCAGCGGACCGCTTTACTTTCGAGGAGAGAATACTTGGGCCCGCCCCGGTTGGATAGAGCATAAGAAGACCTTGACCGGAATGAGCGCACAGCGCCGGGAGGATGTGTTCCACACCAAGGAACCACTGCCTGATTCTTTGGAAGTATGGGGCAATCTGATTCTTCCAACCAATTATGTCCCGGTGGACATAGTAGAACATCTGTTTCGTTCCTACCGTTCCTTCAACTATTTCCTTTGCCGCACCAAAGAGGAAGACGTCGAGTCACGCGGCGGGGCCATTTCCCGGCTAAGTCTGCCGGATGCAGAAATGCGGCAGCATAAACGGGAGATTATGCAGGAATTGTTTGGGAAAAGCTCTTCACGCGAACTTGATACCGCGCAGCGCCTTCGTCTTGCACGGGAACTTCGCCGCCGGTTCAACTCTTCCCCGAAACAAATAGCACGGATGGTCGGTTTGCGGGGAAATCAGGTAGAGGCTTTCTTAAAGTAAACTATTTCCTGAAAATGCTTATCTTCGCAACCGCTCCCGAGAAACGGAAGCGGGTTAGCGGTGTATCGTATGAAAAAAGCATTGAAAATTATCTTATGGAGCCTGCTCGGACTCCTGGTTGCGTTTGGCATCTTTGCGTGGGTGGCGTTCGGCCCGCTTCTCAAAGGCGCCCGTTCTGTCGTGAAACTGGACGACGGCCTTTATTATATGGAATATCGAGGGGATGACGGGTTCGACGGATTGCTGGAGAGCGGCGGCGGACGCAGTTCAGGCGAGCTCGTGGGATATGTGATGCGTTTTCTGTCGAAAGGTTTCTACAATCCTCCGACTGCTCCCGTTCCGGCGCCGTATGGATGCTCCTCCCTTACGGTGCGTACACTGGAAAACGGAATCCTGATGGGCCGGAATTTCGACTTCTCTTCCGCGACCGGGATGATCCTGCATACTGTTCCCAAACACGGATATGAAACGATCACCACTTTCAACGTGGAGTTCTTCGGATTCGGGAAGGGCTGGCTGCCGGAAGGGTTCGTCAACCAGTATATGGCCTTGAGCGGACTCTTCTTCGCCCTGGACGGCATCAATGAGAAAGGGCTCGCCATTGCAGACTTGATGGCCGGCGATGAAGTGGAGACGCACCAGAATACGGGGAAACCCGCGCTGACCACCACGACAGCCATCTGTTACCTGCTCAAGAACGCCGCCACGGTGGATGAGGCCGTAGAGTTGCTCCAGGGAATCGATATGCACTCCGATATAGGATCGGCCCATCACTATGCCATCGCCGATGCTTCCGGCAGGAGCGTCGTGGTGGAATACGTCGACGACAAGATCGTGGTAGTGGATACTCCTGCGGTGACCAATCACTATTTGTGCGAAGCGAAACTGAATGTCGGGCTGTACGAATGGGACCATCGGTACGAACGCCTATGCCAGCAGTTCGACGAAGCGGGTGGCACTATGGATCTGCGCCAGTTGACGACGTCGATAGCCTCCGTGTCCCAACCGCCGGCACAAGGAGACGCGCTTGGAACGGCTTGGACGATGGTTATGGACCTGACCAACCCTTCCGTCACTTATTATTCCCGCCGGCATTTCGACAAACCTTTCCATTTCGACCTGGAACGAAATCATTAGGGGAGGGCCCCCGGCGTTTTCAATCAACAGTCCATAAAAAGGAAGGAGGCCGACCGGGCAGGTCGACCTCCTTTGCCAGTAAACAGCCGGCAGCTATTTCGCAGCCTTGCGACTACGCCACAGCGCGGACATATCCTCGAGGGTCTTGCCCTTGGTCTCGGGCACCAGACGCCACACGAACAGGGCGGCCAGCAGGCACATCACGCAGTAGAGGCCGTAGGTGAAAGCCGGACTCCAGCTGTAGAGCGGCACGAAAGTGGAGCTCACGATGAAGTTCGAAATCCACTGGAAAGCCACGGCGATGGCCACGGCGGCGCCACGGATCGTATTCGGGAAGATCTCGGAAATGAGCACCCAGCAGATCGGACCCCAGCTGAACATAAAGGAAGCGGAGTAGATCATAATGCTGAGCACGCCCACGATGCCGGGCACGCCCGGAACGGCGTCCGCAAGGGCCACACCGAGGGCGCCGAGGGCCATACCCAGGGAACCCGTGATCAGCAGCGGCTTGCGGCCGAGTTTCTCCACCGTGAAGATGGCGACCAGCGTGAAGCTGATGTTCACGATACCCATCAAGACCGTTTGCGTCATCGGGTTGCCCATACCCATCGACTCGAAGATGCGCGGCGCGAAGTACAGCACGGCGTTGATGCCGACGAACTGCTGGAACACGCTGAGCATACAGCCGATGAAAATCACCAGGAAACCGTAGGCCATCAGCTTCTCCTTCTTCTCCACGACGGTGTTCTTGATCTCGCCCAGGATCTGGGCAGCCACGGAGGAGCCGTTGATGCGGGTAAGCACGTTCAGCGCCTTGTCGTCCTGGCCGGACATCACGAGGTAACGCGGCGTCTCGGGGACGAGCAGGATGAGCAGGGTGAAGAGACCTGCCGGCACGCACTCGGAGCCGAACATCAGACGCCAGCCCACCTGGTTCGTCCACTCGACGACCGCCGGGTCGTTCTTGTGCGACTGGATGATGAGGAAGTTCACGAAGTACACGACCAGCTGGCCGAAGATGATCGCGAACTGGTTCCAGGACACCAGCTTGCCGCGCTTGTTGGCCGGGGCCACCTCGGCGATGTACATCGGGCAGATGGCGGAAGCCATACCCACGCCGATGCCGCCGAGCACGCGGTAAAGATTGAACGCAACCCACAGAGACTTGGTGGCCACACCCTTCTCGAAGAAAAGGAACTCCGGATAGTAGGAACCGGCGGCGCTCAGGAAGAAGCAGACACCTGCGAAGAACAGGCTCTTCTTACGTCCGAACTTGCCGGCGAACAGGCCGGAGAGCGCGCTGCCGATGATACAGCCGATCAGCGCGCTGGAAGAAGTGAAGCCGTGCAGGAATTCCGTGTAGGTGAAGTCCTTGGCGCCCTCGAAGAACGCCTGGAGCCCCCGCTCCGCACCGGAGATCACAGCCGTGTCGTATCCGAACAGCAGGCCGCCGAGGACGGCGACGAGCACGATCGAAAACAGATACGCGGCGGATCCCTTCTCTTGTGTATTCGCTGCCATCTATTATTTGGCGTAGAGATTCAGGATGGTTTCGTACAGCTCCTGCTTGCCGGAGGCAGCCACGACTTCGCCCTTCTTCTTGGCGTACTCGTAGAGATCCTCGAGCGTAGCCTTGCCATCCTCGAACTTCTTGCCGAGGCCGCTGTCGAAGGAAGCGTAGCGCTCCTTGACCATCTTGGGCAGCGGGCTCTCCTCGTACACGGCGGCGGCGTTGAGCAGGGCGTGGGCCATAGCGTCCATCGCGCTGATGTGGGCGATGAAGATGTCCTCCGGATCCGTGGAAGAGCGGCGGAGCTTGGCGTCGAAATTGGTGCCGCCGTCCTTGAAGCCGCCGTTGCGGATGATCTGCATCATAGCCCAGGTGAGGTCGTAAGGATCCACCGGGAACTGGTCGGTATCCCAGCCGTTCTGGGCGTCGCCGCGGTTGGCGTCGATGGAACCCAGGAAGCCGTTGTCCACGGCCACGGTGAGCTCGTGCTCGAAGGTGTGGCCGGCCAGGGTGGCGTGGTTCACCTCGATGTTCACCTTGAAGTCCTTGTCCAGGCCGTTGGCGCGCAGGAAACCGATCACGGTCTCGGTGTCGACGTCGTACTGGTGCTTGGTCGGCTCCATCGGCTTCGGCTCGATGAGGAAGGTGCC
>JAFYZZ010000092.1 GCA_017548445.1 Bacteroidales bacterium
AGTACGAGAGGACCGGGTCGGACGAACCTCTGGTATACCGGTTGTGGCGCCAGCTGCACCGCCGGGTATCCACGTTCGGTCAGGATAAGCGCTGAAAGCATCTAAGCGCGAAGCCGTCTCCAAGATGAGACTTCCCTAAGGGTCGTGGGAGACTACCACGTTGATAGGCAGGAGATGTACGCACAGTAATGTGTTCAGTCGACCTGTACTAATAGCCCGAGATCTTTTGAGTAGCCGATTTCTTTTGCCGGGACAACCCAGGAAAGGGTGTTTATCTCTCTCAAGTAATATACTGCGGCGGTTAAAGCGGTGGGGAACCACCTCTTCCCATCCCGAACAGAGAAGTTAAACCCGCCCGCGCCGATGGTACTGCCCCACCAGGTGGGAGAGTAGGTCGCTGCCGCTTTTCGGAGGCCCCGAGTCCAAAAGACTCGGGGCTTCTTTCGTTATGATGGTGGAAAAGAGGGGTGTTGTGGTCATTCCGGGAAGCAGTGTAGTCAATGCGTTCTTTTTTTTGTACCTTTGTAAGATATGAAATGGAAGTACGTTATTCTGTGTGTGCTGGCGGCGGGGATTGCCTTTGCGGCACCGGCGCAGGACCTCAAACCCGTAAAGGATAAGACGACGAAGAAGTTCGGCTATCAGGGTAAGAACAAGTCCTGGGCGATCGAACCCGTTTACGACAACGCCAAGCGCTTCATCGACGGATTCGCCGTCGTGGAGATCGACGGCCGCCAGGGCCTGATCGACACGCACGGAGACCTGATCCTGAACACGGAATACGACAACATCGGCAAATTCGACAAGAACGGCCTCTGCGAACTGATGATCAAGGACGGCCGGACGAAATGGTACGGTGTGGCCGACCAGACCGGCGCCATTCTCCTGCTCGTCGACAGCCGCGACATCAACATCTCCAAGAAAGGCCTCTACATCCTGGCCGACCGCGCCGTCAACTTCAACGGAGTCAACACCACCCTCTGGGGTATCTATGACATACAGGGCCGCGAACTCTTCGCCCCGCAGTTCGTCGCCACCCCGTCCTATTCCGACGGCACCTTCGTGGCCAAATCCGCCAAAACCGGCCTCGCGGGCCTGATGGACCTGAACGGCGAGAACCTGCTCCCGTTCGAATACCTCGCCATCTCCCGCTACGGCAACGGCTACCACGCGCTGACCACCGACTTCACGCTGGTCCGCTTCAGCGACGGTCTCCGCAACGGGCAGGCGGAACGCTATCCCGGCGCCGTGGCTCCGTACGACCCGATGGGCGACCCCGTCCGCGCCGCCGCCTGGCACAACACCGGCATCGGCTTCCGGATGCACCGCAACAACATCAAGCGGCTGGACATGAGCGACCGGCGCTCCGTCTGCAGCGAGCTGCGCCTCGACTGGGGCCGGAACCGCTTCGTGCGCCTGGAGCCCTTCGAAGACCCGCAGCGCCACGAAGGCGCGATGGAAGACCCCGCCAGCGGGAAATACTACACCGTCAAGGCGTTGCTGTACGAAGAAGACGGCACCCTGGCCGAAGTGATCTCCGACTGGGGATGGCTGGAAGGCGAATGCAGCGCCGGCGTCGTCTACCGGGCGGACAACGGCGAGACCTGGATCCTGCTCGAAGAACTCAACAGCCTGGACGTTCCGTCGTACTCCCTGTACCTTTCGGGCTACGAAACCCTCCGCTCGAACAACATCTACCAGGGCCTGGGCCTGCGCGCATCCGACGTGGAGCGCCTGGCCGACCCGCACAACTACGCCAGCCGCCTCAAGGAAATCTGCGACGGCGACAACATCGGCCTCAGCTCCTACACGCCGCGCTCAACGGACATCTACCAGGTTCGCCGGGCACGCGACCTGATGCGCTCCGCCATCTTCCGCTACCCCTATTCGATGGGCGAGGTGGTGAGCTGCACCGTCAACCACCGCAGCGAAGAGGTGGAAGTGACGCTCTACGAGCAGCTGGTCTGCCGTTTCAACGACAGCATCGACCCGTCCTACTACATGAGCGGCGACGAGCAGATCTACTGGGGGCCGCACAACGCCCGCACCGTCCGGCTGAGTCTCGAACGCGACAATGGCGACTGCATGGTGGACGACATCATGCACTCGGACAACAAGTACCGCCTCATCCTTTCGCTTTATGAAGAAGACGGCTCCTGGCTGCGTACGCTGGCGGAAATCCCGTATGTGGACTACGCCTTCGACGGCGTGCTCGTCTTCGAACGCGCCAACATCGCCATTCTCGTGCCCGACATCACGCGCTCCCACCGCGACCATTACGGCCGCAGCGGCTATCGCCGCGACGCGCGCGGTCCTATCCAGCGGGTCGTCAGGATTCCCGGCACCGAGCGGCTCCCGCACACCCTGTCGGCCTTGAGCGAAGGTGCCCGCGACTTCTCCGACCGCCATTTCTCCGGCCGCCGGCAATGGAACGACTAACAAAGCAAAACAGAATCTCCAAATAATACCAAGATGCCTACGATCAAGGGACATATTTCACAGATTATCGGTCCGGTGGTGGACGTGCACTTCGACCTGAAAGGACAGCAGGAGGAGAAGAACCTTCCCGGCATCCACGAGGCCCTGCGCGTCGTGCGCCCCGACGGCCGGGAACTCATCATCGAAGTCCAGCAGCACATCGGCGAAGACTCCGTCCGCTGCGTCGCGATGGACTCCACCGACGGCCTGAAGCGGGGCCTGGAGGCCGTCAGCCTCGGCACCCCGATCACCATGCCCGTCGGCGCACAGATCCGCGGCCGCGTGATGAACGTCACCGGCGAGACCATCGACGGCCTCGGCGACCTGCAGCGCGAAGGCTCCCTGCCGATCCACCGGGAGCCCCCGAAATTCGAGGACCTCACCACCTCGCAGGAAGTCCTCTACACCGGCATCAAGGTCATCGACCTGCTGGAGCCCTATCTCAAGGGCGGCAAGATCGGCCTCTTCGGCGGCGCGGGCGTAGGCAAGACCGTGCTGATCAAAGAGCTCATCAACAACATCGCCAAGAAACACAACGGATTCTCCGTCTTCGCCGGCGTGGGCGAGCGTACCCGCGAGGGCAACGACCTGCTGCGCGAAATGATCGAATCCGACGTCATCAAGTACGGCGAAAGCTTCAACAAGGGCATGGAGGAAGGCAACTGGGACCTCACCCAGGTGGACCGGAAGCAGCTCGGGACCTCGCAGGTCGCGATGGTCTTCGGCCAGATGAACGAGCCGCCGGGCGCCCGTAGTTCCGTGGCCCTCAGCGGCCTGACCCTCGCGGAATCCTTCCGCGACAGCACGGACCCCGACGACCCGAAGGACATCCTCTTCTTCGTGGACAACATCTTCCGTTTCACCCAGGCCGGCAGTGAGGTGTCCG
>JAFYZZ010000093.1 GCA_017548445.1 Bacteroidales bacterium
CGGCCAAGCAAAAAACGCTTGTCCGGCGCCAGCCCTGCCGCCTTCTCGGCTCCGAATCCCAGTGCGGCAGCCGTTCCCCACGCACCCCAACGCACGGCCCCCGACGGCACAGGCGAACGTGCGCAGACTCACGCACAAGCACCCCACCGGCTGCCGCAATTATATATCAATAATTGCTATATTTGCACTTGCATCAAGAGCGCCCTTTAAGGGCCGCCAACCGAGCAGCCAGAAGCCACGGTGGCAAAACGATGCGGATTGTTCAATCAAAAAAAGTATGGTACTATGAACGAGATTTACGCTCATTTCGATGCCTGGAAAGACATCGACCGGTTCTACTTCATCCCGCTGAAGTTGGACTTAAACTATTCCATCAACGGCTATCGCATCAGCATGGCCGACGAACCTCTCTACCTGGGCTCTTTTGTCCGCTGCTCCCTGGAGCATCCGGAGCTATTCCAATTCAAGTGCCCTGAATGCGGTAAGACCGTTCTCCCCTACAGTTACAACGGCTCTCCCCTCTCCGGCCGGGTGGATCTGGGAGGCACCTGCCTCGAATGCGGCTGGGATGGCTATTTCACTGTTTATGGCTGGCACATCCGGAGCAGAGTGCTGAAGGCCACCCAAAGAGCCGACAGACTCCGTCAACTAAAGACAAAACTGCTGCACCCTAAATTCAAAGCCGGAACAATAGATGAACTCTTAGTTTGGTTGAAGTAAACCTCAAGGGCTTCTCCGCCGAGGCGGCAGGGCTGGCTTCGGCCAAGCAAAAAACGCTTGTCCGGCGCTGCCCCGAGGCTTTCGCCGATAGCAAAATCGTTTTCCGTCCTCAAAATCAACTTGTTTTGAGGACGGGTTACACTTTTTCTGCATCCCGTCCTCAAAAACGCCCTCCAGCGCGGACGGAAGTTCGTTTTACTCCCGCGCCCGGCCGGTGCGTGAGGTGTGCGGGAGTCTGCGCACGTTTGCCTGTGCTGTCGGGGGCCGTGGGGAGTGTGGGTGGGGCGGCCAGCGCTGAGGACTGGGAGGCGAAAAGGCCCGGGATGCGGCCGGGTAGGCGTTTTTTGCCCGCACGGGCGCAGCCCCGAGGCCTTCGCCGCTTAAGAGTTTATGGAAGAAGTCTTCGTAATTATGACGGAATTCACTATTTTTGTGTCAACAGCAAAACAGCACGATTTCTTTTTTCAGCGAGCGCATTATGATCGTCTACAACGGGACCAAGCGCGTGTTCGTCGATGATGTCAGGCACGGCGTCATCGATACGAAGATTCTGTCGCTAATCCGCTCGAAAGGGCTGTCCGGCGGTCAGGAGCGGGAGTTTGAGTCCTGGCACAATTCTATGCAGTTTATGCGGAACATCGTGGATGATCCGGAGATTGAAGACGACGTGCAGATTGCCATCGAGTACAATATCCCGCAGACCTCGAAACGCGTGGATTTCATCATCATCGGGGCTAACCCGAGCGGCCAAGATAGCATCCTGATCGTGGAGCTGAAACAATGGAGCAAAGCGGAGAAGGTAGATGATGATATGCATTTCTGCGTGCGCACGTATGTAGCGAACGATCAGCGGATTGTGTGCCATCCGTCCTATCAGGCATATTCATATTCCCGCTTCTTGTCGAATTACTCGCAAGAGGTCCAGGACCGCGGGATATCGCTTGTCCCGTGTGCGTATCTTCATAACTATCAGCCGAACTACAGGTCGGTGCTCGCGGACGATATCTACCGCGAATGGGTGACTTCCGCGCCGTTCTTCATCCGGAACGAAACGATGGCCTTTTCCGCCTTCGTGAAAAAACACGTGACAAAACGTTCCTCCTCCGGCGATTTGCTCTATCTGATCGAGAACGGACGGATCCGTCCCACGAAGTCTCTGCAGGACGCGTTGACGTCGATGGTGCTGGGCGTGCCCGAGTTTATGCTGCTGGACGAGCAGGCCGTGTGCTATGACCTCTGCGTGAAGACGATGCTCCAGTGCCGTAAGGACCGGAAAAAACGGACCATCGTGATCCAGGGCGGCCCGGGAACCGGAAAATCGGTGCTGGCAGTGAATCTGCTAATGGCGTTGATCAATGAAAGCCTGAATGTCGCTTATGTGACGAAGAACAGTGCTCCGCGACAAGCATTTCTCTCCCTGTTAACGGCCGGTCACGCGAACCGGGTGGCGGACATCGGACACCTGTTCCGCTCCCCTTTCGGGCTCAACCAATGCGACGCGAACGGATATGACTGTTTGATCGTGGACGAGGCGCACCGGCTCGTACGGGCGATGTACCGCGACTGGGGTGGCGAGAACCAGGTAAAGGAATGCATCCACGCCTCGTTGCTGACCATCTTCCTGATCGACGAAGACCAGGCGGTTACGACGAAAGACATCGGCAGTATCGCGGAAATACGCCATTGGTGCGATGCCGAAGGCTCCCGGCTCATTATGAACGAAGAGACGCGGCTCACCTCGCAGTTCCGCTGTAACGGAAGCGATGCATATATATCCTTTGTGGACAATCTGTTGCAACGGACGGAAGAGCGAATCCCGATGGACTTCTCTGAATTGAATTACGATTTCCGGGTGTTCGACAGTCCGGTGGAGATGCGGGACACTTTGCGGGAGATCAACCGGATCAACAACAAAGCCCGGATGGTTGCGGGATACTGCTACGACTGGAATGTCAAGGCCAGACGGGGTGAGTGGGATATTGAGTTGCCGGACGGATTCCAGGCGAAATGGAATCTGGCCGACGACAAGATCTGGGCGATCAATCCTAACTCGTTCGAGGAAGTGGGCTGCATCCATACGGCACAAGGACTTGAGTTTGATTATGTTGGTGTTCTGATTGGGAAGGATTTGTTCTACGATCCGACGGACGGGTGCGTCAAGACGAACAGACTCGCGATTTCGCGGGACGACCACACTTCCGGCATCCGTACCGCACCCGACCCGGATGCCCGCCGTCTCATCCTGAACACCTATAAGACGCTGCTCACCCGGGGGCAGAAAGGTTGCTTTGTCTATTGTGAAGACGATTCGCTGAGAGAGTATTTCAAGAAAATGGTTCAGTGAACCTGGTTCCATTGCCCGCACGGGGCAGTTTCGAAACATTCGCCGATAGCGAAAGCGTTTTCCGTCCTCAAAATCAACTTGTTTTGTGGACGGGTTACACTTTTTTTGCATTCCGTCCTCAAAAACGCCCTCCAGCGTGGACGGCAGTTCGTTTTACTCCCGCAGCCGCCCGGGCGCAGCCCCGAGGCCTCGCCGGAGATTCCGGGTCAAGCCCGGAATGAGGTGGACGGTCCGGGATGTCGCGGGTCTTGGTCGGAGCGGTTTTATTGGCTATCTTTGCCCTTTGGAAACTGATTCGAGATTATGAGAAAGTTCTTGATCATCCTGTCTCTGTTCATCGCCGTAGGGGCGGTGGGCGGTGCCATTATGATGTGGGTGGACCCCAGCGGGAACGGCTGGGGCGGAGCTCCGATGTTGGATTTGCTGCGACCCAAGATGCCCTGGCCGGATGTGCTCTTCAAGAACTTCATCCCGTCGGGGTTCGTGCTGCTGGCCGTGAACGGACTCCCCCAGTTCCTGGCAGCCCTGATGCTCATCAAGAAGCATCCCCTGGCCTATTGGGTCACGCTGGCCTGCGGCATCCTCCTGATGCTGTGGATCTGCCTGGAATGGTGGGTCTGGGGATTCGCCACCATCAGTAACATCTATTTCACCCTCGGCCTGCTTGAAGCCGCCGCCGCCATAAAAGAGATAAAAAAGAATCCCTGAATGATTGCGTTTTAAAGAATATTTAATACTTTTGCAATGGAAGGGGAAAGAGTGTATGAGTTTGCCCCATTCTCTCTCCTCAAACCTTCCTAAATTGACCACCCCTCGATTGGGGTGGCTTTTTGATTCCATTCAGCTACCAGCCTGTCTCGAACGACAACTAAAAGCCTGGATAATCCAGGTAACAGATTGCGCCTCAAACCAGAACGATATAGCCTGACCCCTTCCATTATCCTGATTGGAGAGTAGAGTTCCTCTTCTGGAAAATACAATATAACGCATTGCGCGTGTTGTTTCTCCGCCTGGCGCAATTTTGAACTGATGGCCCAGATTCCACGCCCCTCAATCGCCTTGATCTCCATAGGGATGTCATCCAGAAAACCGTCGAATGACTTGACGCCTGGGACATTCGTCTCTGCCTCGAGCACGATTAGATGACCACACTTCCTAAGAATAGCCACAACAATTCGTTCATAATCACCCTGGCGCACGCCATATGCCCCCATCTGTTTAGAGAATTTATGTCGCTTGTGCACAGCACTAACCCCGCCCGACTCCTTGTCGAACGTAACATCAAGATAATCATCATCTTGAAGCAGCCTGAGGAACTCATTGTAATTATCCTCCTGCCGCAAATCAATACGCCTCATCGTGTAACCTTTAAGGTTAAACACTTCTCCAGCACAGCCCCCTCCTGCCAGGGTGGCGAGAATCAAATACGAAAATAGGGTATCTTTTCCATATTTCAAAGTGAGCCACTATCAGGTCAGGGATGACATTTAAGAAGATATCACTATCTTTATGCACGCAAAACCACCGACACGATGACCGACCGACGCATCCACCATAGTCTCCCCTTCCTCCGGCCGAAGACGATCCTCTACGTTGCCGGAGCGGACTCCGCGGCGCTGGACGCCCGGGTAGCGCAGCGCGGACCGGAACTCCGCGAAGCGTTCGAGGATATCGGCTGGCACTTCCTCTACCTGCCGGAACTGCTGGCCAGCATCCCGGAAGACGTGCTGGACTACCTGTTCCCCCTGCAGGAAAGCCCTGACGCCGCCGGCGTTTACGCCCGCATCCGGGAAACGGCCGGCACCGGAGACGGGGCGGGACTGCTGTATATGCGGCACGGGAACGTATGGTTCCGGCTGCTCACGAACGCGGATTCGCTGCAGAAAGAAGTCGGCGGCCTGATCCGGCAGTTGGACGAGTCGGCCGGGATACGCTTCCGGATGGAGGGAATCTTAACCGAAACCATACGCTCCGTCAACCACAAAAAAGGATCCGCCATAGAAGAGATGTTCGACAGGGAGATGGAACCCGGCGAAGGCGGAGGCGGAGGCGACTTCGACTTTGACATCGAATTACCCGACTTCGGCTCCTGCGGAGCCCCCGCTCCCGCACGAACTCCCGCTCCCCCGCCCATCGTCCCGGAAGAGCCGCCGGACTCCAGGACGCTGGCCATCCTGACGGAGATCGACCGCATCACAGAATCCTTCGGAATCACCGTAGAAGAACTTGAGGTTCTGCTAGGTTACCGGATAAAACTCAGCCGTTTACAAATCTCCCGCAACGGCCGCATCCTGCTGGCGGACTTCGGCAGGGAGGTCAAGATGAACCTGCTTTCGAAAGCGGTGTACTTCCTGTACCTGCGGCATCCTGAAGGCATCCGCTTCAAGGAGATGAGCGACCATCGGGAGGAACTGCTGGACATCTACCTGGGCCTCACTGGCCGGGACGCGCGGGACGAAATCGAACGGACCGTCGACGCCCTCGTCGACCCGCTGGAGAACGGCCTCAACGTGTGCGCCTCGCGCATCAAGGCCGCCTTCCGCAACCAGGTGGGCGAGCACGTGGCCCGCTTCTACTGCCTGGAAGGGGCCGCCGGAGAAGCGAAAAAAGTCCCGCTGGACCGGGACTTTGTGATCTGGGAATACTGAGCGCTTTCCGCTAGGAGGAGAGATCGTCGAAGAGGTCGCAGAGGGGCGCGTTGATGCCCTTCTCTTCCTGGACGGAGAACATCACGCTGGCCTTGGCCCTTGCCTTCTTCAACTTAAGGCTCATCATCGCGACGCCTTCTCCCGTAGCGCCGAAGTTCAGCGCGTTGTGGATGTTGAGGTCGCGCGCCACCTCCACCGCGTCCTGGTTCGCGCCGATGTAGGCGAGCGTCCAGCCCTTGCCCCGCAAGCGCTCCACCAGGGCCTTGACGATCTTGCCCGAATACTCTGTGGAAGAATTCTCGTAACCGTCGGTGATCACGGTGGCCATCACCCGGTCGTCCGCGTGGACGAGGCCTTCCAGCTCGTTCAGGGTCTTCCCCATCGCATCGTACAGCGGCGTGCATCCGCCCGGGCGGTAATCCGCATCGGTGAAGTCCGCGACGGTCTCGACGGGCACTCGGTCCCTGCGCGTCTTGATGCCCTTGATGCCATCGCCTTCGAAAGTGACGATGGTCACGAAGTTCTTCTGCTCCGGATGCTCCTCCTGCTCCTTCCGGATTCCGTTCAGCACCTCGTTCATACTGGACAAGGTCTCTCTGTAGATGGACGACATACTGCCGCTTTCGTCCAGGATAATCACGTTGTAGATGTTCATTGCACTGTGTTTTTATGGGTTTACAGTGCAAATCTACCACCTCTTCCCCGCCCCGGAAAAAAACTGCAAGCCTTGCAGGGTCATCCCTGCCCGGGATGAGGGATTATTTGTTGAACTGACTGCCGTTCCACTTCAGGATCTTCTGCTTCTTACCGCCGTCTTTCCAGTAGTTGACCGTGATGTCCTTGCCGGTGCGCGGCAGGTCGTAGCAGACCCAGGCGCCGTCTTCCGTGCCATATTCCACCTCGAAGCCCGGGGCGTCCACCCAGGTCATCGTTTTCGAAGCGTTGTTGTAACGGTAAAAGATGAGGCCGTCGTACTGGCCGGGGCTATATTCGTCGTCCATAAAGCAGGACACGTTGTAGGCGATGAGCTTGTGCGCCTGGTCCCCTTCGTTCCAGAAACACATCTCGACGCGCAGTTTGGACTCTTCGAATACGGATTCATAGAGAACGAAGCCGTTCCGCTGGTCGACGGTGAGTGTCTCGCCCTCGTTCAGCGCCACGCCGTTGCGGTAATTGATCCAGGCCTGCTTGAAGGCGTTCGTCGATTCGTCCATCTCGCATTCCAGTTCGTCATCTTCATCGGTGGAAGAAAGGAAGGCCCAGGCGAAGTCGCTGATGGTGGGCCTGTCGCCCTGGTAGTTAACCCGGATGCCGTCCTGCGCCGCCAGCGCCAGCGTGATGCACGCAAAAAAGATGGCCAATGCGATTCTTTTCATTTGATTCTGTCTTTATCGGTCTCAAATATATAAAAACTTTTCAGATCGCCAGGACCATCAGGATTTCCTCCCCGTGGTCTTCGACGGGCTCGAACCCGGCCTGCCTGTACATCTGCAGGGCGTAATTCGCCTTCTGGACCGACAGCGACACCCGCCCATAGCCGTCCAGGCGGAGCAGCTCCACCATCCGCGCCAACAGCTGCGTGCCGATACCCCGGCCGCGATAGTCCCGGTAGAGCGAGATGGCGAGCGAGGGTGTCTGGTCGTCGACGTGCCCATAGTCGTCCATAATTCGGGTCCACACGGCCCCGACGACCTTCCCGTCCGCTTCCGCCACGAGGCAGCGGTCGTCGGGCTTCCGCCCGAAATCGCGCACGTAAAGCTGCAGGTCCTCGTTATGGACGATGTCCCTGGGCGGCGCAGGCATGCCTTCCGGAACGAAGATGGCTTCGTACAGGAAATCCTCCAGCAGCGGAATCTCCTCCGGCCGTATTTCGCGGATCAGCACCATCAGAACGCGATGCTGATGCCTCCGCACACGCTCAACAGCCACCGGATGGAACGGTCCTTCGATTCGGTCTGGCCGGAGATCGTATCGATCGTGAGCGTGTGAACCCGGTAAGTGTCGGTCAGGACATAATGGAAGGCGGGACTGAGACTTAGGTTCACCCGTCCGACCGGATAGTTGAATGCCATTCCGCCGTCCAGCGCAAGGAAGAAGGGAGAGCCGTTTTCAGTATAACGCTCGGTCCTAAACTGGCGGTCGGTTGAAACGTGCAGCCCGCTTTTCGATGAGGCAACATACCCGGGTGTGAGGCCGAAATAAAACTCCGTTCCCCTATTCAGGTTCAGCAGGAAACCGGCCAACGCACTGCGCAGTCCGCCGCCGGTCTCGACACTTCTTCGGGCACCCCGGAAACCGTCTTCCGGCAGGCTGCCTTCCTTTTTGTTCCACCGGAAAGCCAGGGCAAGGGGCACGCCGAAAGTATGATCCAGTTTGGCGGTATAAGGCGTATACTGCAGCCCGGTCTGGATTCCCAAACCGTTGGAATAGAACTTATGATAAGTCAATCCGAGCGTAATCTCTCCGCTGAAATCCCGGTCCATCGGAACCAGGACTCCGGCTGTAACGCCCATCTCCCTGGAGGACAGATTCCGGACCTGGGCTGAAGCAACGTTTGCGAACAAGGCAAAAAGTGAAACCGTTAAAAAAATCTTCTTCATCATTTCCGCCGCGAAGATACGCATTTTTCCGCCAGGTTTTTCATAACTTTGCGTGTATGGAAATCAACGTCTATTCGCAATACTTCGAGGCGCAGGGGGTCTTTTCCGGCGTGGAGCGCCGGGGGGCGCTGGTCCTGCTTGTCTCCGACTCCGAGGCCGGCAACATTTCGTATCGGGCCGCGGTGTCCTTCTTCCCGCACCGCGATGAAGAAGACTTCGCCGTATCCTACGACGCCTGTTTCGAAAAGGAACTCTACCGCGCCGCCGGCCGCAGGTCCCGCAAACGCGAAGCCGCCCTGCTGGAAACCCTCCCGGCCGAGATTGACGCCCTCGCCGCAGAACACGGCGCCACGGTACTCTGGGATCGCCCCCTCTCCGACGCCCGTCGGGACTAGTTCCCTACAGCACGTGCTCCAGGAGGCCGGAGCGCTCGACGTAGTCCACGAAGGCGCGGTTGACCAGGCGGACGCCGCCGGGCGTGGGATAATGGCCGGTGAAATACCAGTCGCCGGGATGGTCGGGACAAGCCAGGTGAAGGCCCAGGATGCTCTGGAAGACCAGTTCGACCGGCGCCTCCATCCCCTCCGGACGCAACATCTCCACGATCTTCGCATTGATCTCCTCCACGGTGAAAGGCGCATAGATGGCGCGCACGAAATTCTCGCCGGCGTCCTCCTGCCGCTTGCATTTCCAATACGTATCCGCGACGATATCCAGCCGGCAGCGCTCCCGCAGCAGCTCGATGGCCGCCCGGAAGGCGCACAGCTCCTCCAGGTGCGACATATCGATGCCGTAGTAGTCCGGATAGCGGATCTGTGGCGAGCTGGACACCATCACGATCTTCTTCGGATGCAGCCGGTCCAGGATCTTGAAGATGCTCTCGCGCAGGGTCGTTCCCCGCACGATGCTGTCGTCGATGACGACCAGGTTGTCCTCGTAAGGCCGCAGCGAGCCGTAGCTGATGTCATAGACGTGCGCGGCCAGGTCGTTCCGCTCGGAATTGTCCGTGATGAAGGTGCGCAGCTTGATGTCCTTCCAGACCACCTTCTCGATCCGCACTTCCCCGTGCTGCTTGCGGAAACCGTCGGTGATCCCGAAGAAAGCCACCTCCGCCGTGTTGGGGATATAGGAGAACACCGTGTGCTCCAGGTCGCCGCCGACGGCCTTCAGGATGGGCTGGATCAGCTGCTCGCCCAGGCACTTGCGCTCCCGGTAGATGTCGCGGTCGGAGCCCCGGCTGAAATAAATCCGCTCGAACGAGCAGGCGCTGAGCTTCTGCGCCGGCAGGATCTGCTCCAGGCGGCTCTCCCCGTTCCTGCGCACGATGAGGGACTCCCCGGGCTGCAGTTCGCAGATGTCGGAGCACTCCAGGTTGAAGGTGGTCTGCAGGACGGGCCGCTCGCTCGCCACGGCCACGATCTCCTCGTCGCGATAATAGAACGCCGGGCGGATGCCCCAGGGGTCGCGCACGGCGAACATCTCGCCGCTGCCCGTCAGGCCGCACATCACATAACCCCCGTCGAAGTGGGTCATCGTCGTGCGTAACACATTGGCCATATTGACGTTGTCGTCGATGTGCCGGGTGACGTCCATCCCCTCCAGCCCCTGCTCTTTCGCCTCCACGAAGAGGCGCTCCACCTCGCGGTCCAGACGGTGTCCCATCAGTTCGAGCGTTATGTAGGCGTCACCATAGAGCCGGGGCGACTGCCCCTGGGCGGTCAGGAAACCGAACACCTCATCGATGTTGGTCATATTGAAATTGCCGCACAGGCAGAGGTTCTTCGCCCGCCAGTTGTTGCGGCGCAGGAATGGATGCACGTAGGTCAGGCCGCTCTTTCCCGTGGTGGAATAGCGCAGGTGCCCCATAAACAGCTGGCCTGCGACCGCCGGGTTGCCCACCTTCTTGAAGATCTCCGTGATGGCGTCCGATCCTTCGGCCCGCTCGCGGAACATATACTCGGTGCCGACTTCCGCGTCCAGGTTCACGTAGGCCAGGCCCGCGCCCTCTTGTCCGCGATTGTGCTGCTTCTCCATCAGCAGATAGAGCTTGTCCAGCCCGTAGCGGCCCGTACCGTATTTCTGACGATAGTATTCCAGCGGTTTCAGCAGGCGGATCATCGCCACGCCGCACTCGTGTTTGAGATCTTCCATACGGGCTGCAAAATTACTGTTTTTTCGGCAAAAATCCTGCATTAAATCGCGTGTTCGTGCACCCCTGCGACGGCCCGGCCGCTGGGTTCGTTCAGGTTCTTGAAGGCGGCGTCCCACTCCAGGGCGACGGCGGTCGAGCAGGCCACGCTGGCCTCGCTGGGCACGCACAGGGCCGCGGAATTGCTCGGGAAGAGCTCGGAGAAAATGCTCCGGTAGTAGTACTCCTCCTTGTTCTTCGGCGTGTGGATCGGGAAGCGCTCCGCGGCGTGCGCCATCTGGTCGTCGCTCACCGCCTCGGAGGTGAGCTTCTTCAGCGTGTCGATCCAGCTGTACCCCACTCCGTCGGAGAACTGCTCCTTCTGCCGCCAGGCCACTTCCGCCGGCAGCATATCGGCAAACGCTTCGCGGACGATCCTTTTCTCGATGGTCCCGCCCGGACACATCTTGGCGGCGGGATTCAGGCGCATAGCCACGTCCAGGAACTCCTTGTCCAGGAAGGGCACACGTCCCTCCACGCCCCAGGCGGACAGGCTCTTGTTGGCCCGCAGGCAGTCGTAAAGGTGGAGTTTGGAGAGCTTGCGCACCGTCTCCTCGTGGAAAGCGCGCGCGTCGGGCGCCTTGTGGAAGTAGAGGTAGCCGCCGAATATCTCGTCCGCCCCCTCGCCGGAAAGCACCATCTTGATGCCCATCGACTTGATCACGCGCGCCAGCAGGTACATCGGCGTGGAGGCGCGGATGGTCGTGACGTCGTAGGACTCCGTGAAGTAGATCACGTCGCGGATGGCGTCCAGGCCCTCCTGGATGGTATAGTTGATCTCGTGGTGCACGGTGCCGATGTGCTCCGCCACCTTCCGCGCCTTCTCCAGGTCCGGCGCACCCTTCAGCCCCACGGCGAAGGAATGCAGCCGCGGCCACCAGGCCCGCGTCCTCGAATCGTCCTCGATGCGCATCGCGCTGTATTTCTCGGCGATGGCCGAGATCACGGACGAGTCCAGGCCTCCGGACAGCAGCACGCCGTAGGGGACATCGGACATCAGCTGGCGCTTCACGGCGTCCAGCAGCGCTTCCCGTACTTCCAGGGTGGAGGCGGGGCCGTCCTTGACGGCCTCATACTCCATCCAGTCGCGGGTGTACCAGCGCTTCATCCCGGGTTCTCGGCTCCACCAGCAGTGTCCCGGCAGGAAGGGCTCGTAGCGCTCGCACTCCCCTTCCAGGGCCTTCAGTTCGGAAGCCACGTAAATCTTCCCGTCAGGGTCGTAGCCGATGTACAAGGGAATCACCCCGATGGGGTCCCGCGCAATCAAGAAGGCGTCCTTCTCCGCGTCGTAGAGCGCGAAGGCGAAGATGCCGCTCAGTTCCTCCAGGAAGTCGGGGCCCTTGTCGCGGTACAGCGCGAGAATCACCTCGCAGTCGCTGCCCGTCCGGAAGTCATACTTCCCTGCATAGCGGCGGCGGATCTCCTGGTGGTTGTAGATCTCGCCGTTCACGGCCAGGATCTGCTTCCCGTCCGGCGAGACGAGCGGCTGCCCGCCCGACTCCGGGTCCACGATGCTGAGGCGCTCGTGGGCCAGCACGGCGCTCCAGCCGCACCAGATGCCGCTCCAGTCCGGGCCGCGGTGGCGGATCCGGCGGCTCATCTCCAGGGCCTTCCGGCGCAGGGCCTCGGTCTGCTCAGCGACATTGAATATTCCGACTATTCCACACATATCAGTTATAGCAACTTTCGCCGTGTTCGTAGATGTCGAGGCCTTCTTCCTCAACACGCTTGCCCACACGCAGGCCGTGGAGTTTCTTGATGCCGAAGAAGAGCAGGATGCCGGTCGCGGCGGCCCAGAGGTCGATGACCAGGATGCCGAGGCACTGGATGCCGAAGAAATGCCAGCCGCCTCCGTAGAGAACGCCGCCGTCCGTGGCCAGCAGGCCCGTCAGGAGCGTGCCCAGGATGCCGCAGACGCCGTGGACGCTGGAGGCGCCCACCGGGTCATCGATATGCAACTTGCGGTCGATGAATTCAATCGCGAACACCAGCACGGTGCCGCAAATCAGGCCGATGACGACCGCCCCGAGGGGAGATACCACATCACAGCCCGCCGTGATGCCGACCAAGCCGGCCAGGATGCCGTTGAGCATCAGGGAGAGCGACGGCTTGCCGTACTTGAGCCAGGTCAGGAACATCGTGGCCACGCCGCCGGCGGCAGCCGCCAGGTTGGTGGTCAGGAACACGTGCGAGATGGCCGTGCGGTTCACCTCGCCGGAGGCGGCCAGCTGCGAACCCGGGTTGAAGCCGAACCAGCCCATCCAGAGGATAAACACGCCGAGGGCGGCCATCGTCAGGTTGTGGCCGGGAATGGCGCGGCTCTTTCCGTCCGGGGCATACTTGCCGATACGGGGGCCGAGCGCGATCGCACCGATGAGGGCCAGTACGCCGCCTACGCTGTGGACGATCGCCGAGCCGGCAAAATCGTGGAAGCCCAGCTCGCTAAGCCAGCCGCCGCCCCAGGTCCAGTGGCCCTCGACCGGGTAGATAAACAGTGATATAAACGCGCTGTAAACCAGATACATAGAGAACTTCGTACGCTCGGCCATCGCACCGCTCACGATGGTGGCGGAAGTGGCGCAGAACACGGTCTCGAAAATCAGGAAACCCTCCACGGGAAGGTCGCTTTTGTAGAAGGAAAGGTCTCCCCAGTTGGGGGCGCCGATGAAGCCGGCGCCGTCGTTGCCGAACATAAAGCCGAAACCGATAAACCAGAACAGCAGGGAGCCGAACATAAAGTCCACGAAATTCTTCATCAGGATGTTCGCCGTGTTCTTGCTGCGGGTGAAACCCGCCTCGCACAGCGCGAAACCCGGTTGCATAAAGAAAACCAGCATCGCGGCCAACAACATCCAGACAGTATCGAGGGATATGGCTATATCTTCCATAAGGCATTCACTTTAAAGGTTCTACTACCACACTACTTCTTGTCCCGCAGGACCGTGTCGCCGTGCTCCCCCGTGCGGATGGACCAGGTATCGATCACATCACTGATGAAAATACGGCCGTCTCCGATCTCGCCCGTCGAGGCCGTCTCGAGGATGACCTTCACGGTCGGATCCACGAACTGGTCGCGGCACACGATGGTCAGCGCCACGCGCTCGATCACGTCCGTGGAATACTGGACGCCACGGTAGATGCGCTCCTCCCGGCTCTGGCCAATGCCGTGCACGTTGTGGTACTCGAACCAGTTGATGTCTGCGCCGAGCAAGGCCTCCTTGACCTCCTCGAACTTCGTCTTTCGGACGATCGCTTCAATCTTTTTCATACTACTAACTGACTATAAATGGTTAACAACTCTTTCAAAAAAACAAAAATCCCCCCTTACAAGCGAATTCTCAGTAATTCGCAAGTGCTTTGTAATCAATATATTAAAAATCTAGTTCTGCTGTGCTATGCAGGCCTTGACAAAACTCACGAAGAGCGGATGCGGATGCAGGACGGTTGAACTGTACTCCGGATGGAACTGGGTGCCGATGTACCAGCGGAGTTCCGGGATCTCCACGATCTCGACGAGGTCGGCGTCCGGATTCACCCCCACGCACTGCATCCCCGCCTTCTCATACGCCTCCCGGTAAGCATTGTTGAACTCGTAACGGTGGCGGTGGCGCTCCCGGATGGAAGCCTGCCCGCCATACGCCTCGCAGGCGCAGCTCCCGGGCCGGAGTTCGCAGGGATAGGCGCCGAGCCGCATCGTCCCGCCCATCTGCGTGATGTTCTTCTGCTCTTCCATCAGGTCGATCACGCCGTACGGCGTCGACGGGTTGATTTCCGTGCTGTCGGCGCCGGCAAGCCCCAGGACGTCCCGGGCGAACTCGATCACCATCATCTGCATACCCAGGCAGATGCCGAAGCACGGAATGTCGTGCGTACGGGCATATTCCGCGGCGAGGATCTTCCCCGGAATCCCCCGCTGGCCGAAGCCCGGGCAGATTACGATTCCCGCCATTCCGGAGAGCTGCTCTGCCACGTTCTCTTTCGTAATCCCCTGGCTTCCAACGAAGTGCGCCTTCACCTTCACGCCGTCGTAGATGCCGGCGAGGTTCAGGCTCTCCCGGATGCTCTTGTAGGCGTCCTGCAAGTCGTATTTGCCCACGAGGGCCACGTGCACCTCCCGGGTGGCGTTCTTCTGCTTCTCCAGGAAGTCGTGCCAGGACTTCATAGCGGGCGTCTCGCCCACAGGGATGCCGATCTTGCGCAGGATGGCGGCATCCAGCCCCTGGCGCTGCATATTCACGGGCACCTCGTAGATGCTGGGCAGGTCCTCGCTCTGCACGACGCACCCCAGGTCCACGTTGCAGAAGGAGGCGACCTTCATCCGCAGCGCGTCGTCGAGGTGGCGCTCGGTGCGGAGCACGAGGATGTCTGGCTGGATGCCCATACCCTGCAACTCCTTGACGCTGTGCTGCGTAGGCTTGGTTTTCAGTTCCTCGGCGGCTTTCAGGTAGGGCACATAGGTCAGATGCACGCATACGGCGTCGCGGCCCAGCTGCCAGCGCAGCTGGCGGATGGCCTCCATAAAGGGCGCGCTCTCGATGTCGCCGATGGTGCCTCCCACCTCCGTGATCACGAAGTCCAGTTCCTCCCCCGCCACGTCCTTGCGGAGCATCCGGCGCTTGATCTCGTCGGTGATATGGGGCACCACCTGGATGGTCTTGCCGAGGTAGTCGCCGTGGCGCTCGCGGTCGATGACCGTCTTGTAGATGCGCCCCGTGGTAATGGAGTTCTCGCGGGTGGTATGGATACCCGTAAAGCGCTCATAATGACCCAGGTCCAGGTCGGTCTCCATCCCGTCGTCGGTCACGTAGCACTCGCCGTGCTCGTAGGGGTTGAGCGTCCCGGGATCGATGTTGATATAGGGATCAAACTTCTGGATGGTGACCTTGAAGCCGCGCGCCTGCAGCAGCTTCCCGATGCTGGCGGAGATGATTCCTTTCCCCAGAGAGGAAACCACGCCGCCCGTGATAAAGATGTACTTGGTATTCATCATTTTTCCAGTTTCTTGCAATATGCGTCCAGGGCTTCGGCGGCCGCGTGGCCGGAAGCCATCGCGCGGACCACCAGGGATGCGCCGCTCTGTACGTCGCCGGCGAAGAAGACGTTCTCCCCCACCTCGGGCAGCCGCGGCTTCAGGAAGCCCATCGCCAGCAGGACGATGTCCGCTTTCACCAGCTCCGGCTCGCCGGCCGGGACCATCTTCGGACGGCCGCCGTCCGGATCGGGTTCCCAGTCGATGGGCTGGATCTCCACGCCGGTCAGCCTGCCTTTCTCCCCGACGAAGCGGAGGGTGTTGATGTTCCAGCGCCGCTCGCAACCTTCCTCGTGGGACGAGGAGGTCTTGAGCGTCCGCGGCCAGGCCGGCCAGGGGTTCGCAGGGTCGTCCGGTCCCACGGGCGGCTTGGGCATAATCTCGATCTGCATCACGGACCTGCAGCCTTGGCGGTGCGCCGTGCCGATGCAGTCCGAGCCGGTGTCGCCGCCGCCAATCACGAGCACGTCCTTGTCCTTGCAGCTCACCCGCTCGCGGGCGGGCACCTCCGCACCGTACAGTACGCGGTTCTGCTGGGCAAGCAGGTCCAGGGCGAAATAAACGCCTTTCAGCTCCCGCCCGGGCACCTTCAGGTCGCGCGCCGTGGGGGTGCCGGTGGCGATGACGTAGGCGTCGAATCCCTTCGGCAGCGCATCCAGAGCCACTTCCTCACCATAGCGGAAAGAGATTCCCTCTTCTTCCATCAAGGCGATGCGGCGGTCGATGACCTTCTTGTTAAGCTTGAAATTCGGGATGCCGAAACGCAGCAAGCCGCCGGCCTTTTCGTTCTTTTCGAACACCGTCACGGTGTAGCCCATCCGGTTGAGCCGGTTCGCGGCAGCCAGGCCAGCAGGGCCCGCGCCGATCACGGCCACCTTGCGGCCGTTGCGCTCCGGGCTCACGGGCCGGACGTAGTTCTCGCGGTAAGCGATTTCCGTAATGGATGCCTCGTTCTCCCGGTTGGTCGTGGGTTCGTGCATCGTCAGGTTCAGCACGCAGGCCTTCTCGCAGAGCGCCGGGCACACGCGTCCGGTGAACTCCGGGAAATCGTTGGTGGCGTTGAGCAGCCGGTAGGCCAGCTCGAAATCCCCCTTGAACACGGCGTCGTTCCACTCCGGCGGGCGGTTGCCCAGCGGGCAGGCCCAGTTGCAGAACGGCACGCCGCAGTCCATACAGCGCGACGCCTGGAGACGGCGGTCGCCCTCGTTGAGCGTCTGCTCCACTTCCCCGAAATCCTGGATGCGGTCGCGCACCGGCCGGTAGCCGGCCTCCTTGCGGGGTATCGTCAGAAATGCTTTGTAGTCTCCCATAAGGCGTCAGTATTGGATCTGGAGATGGCGTTGCATCTTTTCCTCCAGGGCGCGCAGACGCTCCTGCTCGAGGACGTGCTTGTATTCGATCGGGATGACCTTGATGAAGTCGTCCACAGAACGGGACCAGTCGTCCAGCAGCGTCCGGGCGTGGGCGGAGCCGGTATAGAGGTAGTGCTGACGGATCAGCTCGTGCAGTTCCCTGCGGTCCAGCTTGTCGTCCACCAGCGAGATCTCGACCATATCGAGGTTGCAGTAGTAGTCGAACACGTGTCCGGGGTCGTACACGTAGGCCACGCCTCCGGACATACCGGCGGCGAAGTTGCGGCCCACGGGCCCCAGGACGACCACGCGTCCGCCCGTCATATATTCACAGCAGTGGTCCCCGGCGCCTTCCACGACGGCCTTGGCGCCGGAATTGCGGACCGCGAAACGCTGTCCGGCCCGGCCGGCGACGTACATCTCGCCGCCCGTGGCGCCGTACAGGCAGGTGTTGCCCGCGATGATATTCTCCTCCGCCTTGAAGGTGGCGCGCGAGGACGGGCGGATGGCCACCCGGCCGCCGCTCAGGCCCTTGCCCACGTAGTCGTTGGCCTCGCCCTCCAGGCGCACGTTCACGCCGCCCGCGAGGAAGGCGCAGAAGCTCTGTCCGGCCGCGCCCTTGAACTTGATGTTGATGGTGGAATCCGGCAGGCCTTCGGCGCCGTACTTGGCGGCGATCCGCCCGCTGAGCATCGTGCACACGGCCCGGTCGGTGTTGGCGATCGGGTACTCCAGGCTAATCTCCTCCTTCCATTCGATGGCGGGCTGGGCCGCCTTGATAATCTCGAGGTCGCGCACCGGCGGGAGCGGGTGCAGCGCCCCGCCGGCCCAGCAGCAGGCCCCCTTCTCCCGGAACAGCAGCCGGGACAGGTCCACGCGGGCGGCCTTGGAAGCGGGCGTGACGGTCTTGCGCACCAGCAGTTCGGTGTGTCCCACGATGTCGGAGAGTTTCTTGAAGCCCATCTCCGCAAGGTATTCCCGCACCTCCTGAGCCAGGAAAGTGAAGTAGTTCACCAGGTAGTCCGCCTTGCCGAGGAAGTGCTTTCGCAACTCGGGATCCTGCGTGGCCACGCCCGTGGGGCAGGTGTTCAGGCTGCACTTGCGCATCATCACGCAGCCGAGCACGATCAGCGGCAGGGTGCCGAAGCCGAACTCGTCTGCGCCCAGCAGCGCCAGCAGGACGACGTCGCGCCCGGTCTTGATCTGGCCGTCCACCTGCAGGCGCACCTGGCCGCGCAGGCCGTTGCGCACCAGCGTCTGCTGGGCGTCGGACAGGCCGATCTCCGGGCTGATGCCCGCGAAGCGCATCGAGGACGCGGGAGAGGCTCCCGTGCCGCCTTCGGCGCCGGACACCACGATCAGGTCGGCCTTGGCCTTCGCCACGCCGGCGGCGATCGTGCCCACGCCGCTCTCGGACACCAGCTTCACGCTGATGGCGGCGGCGGGATTGACGTTCTTGAGGTCGAAGATCAGCTGCGAGAGGTCTTCGATGGAATAGATGTCGTGGTGCGGCGGAGGGGAAATCAGCGAGATGCCCGGGATGGAGTTGCGGGTCTTCGCGATGATGGCGTTGACCTTGAATCCCGGAAGCTGGCCGCCTTCGCCGGGCTTGGCGCCCTGGGCGACCTTGATCTGGATCTCCTCGGCGTTCACGAGGTATTCCGCGGTGACGCCGAAGCGTCCGGAAGCCACCTGCTTGGTCTTGCTGGACAGCGACACGCCGTCCACGTCGCTGTGGTAGCGCTCGTTGTCCTCGCCGCCCTCGCCGGTGTTGGAGCGGGCGCCCAGGCGGTTCATCGCCAGGGCGATGGCCTCGTGGGCCTCGATGCTCAGCGCACCGAAGCTCATCGCGCTGACCACGAACCGTTTCACGATGTCCTCCACGCTCTCCACCTCGTCGAGGGCGACGGGCTTGCCGCGCTTGAAGTCCAACAGGTCGCGCAGGAAGATGAGGTCCTCCTTGCCGTCCACGGCGGCGGTGAATTCCTTGTATTTTTTGTAGCTGCCCAGGCGCGTGGCTATCTGCAGGGTGGAGATCGTCTCGGGATTCCACGCGTGCGGGATGCCGCCCTTGCGGTAATGGAACTGCCCTACGTCGGGCAGGAACTCCGTCCTGGCCGCATCCGCGTAAGCCTGCGCGTGGAACCACATCGCGTCGCGGGCGATGGTCTCCAGGCCCACGCCGCCGATGGTCGAGCGGTCCGTGCCGAAGTACTCGCGCAGCAGGCCCTCTTCCAGGCCGATGCTCTCGAAGATCTTGGCCCCGCGGTAGGAGCGGATGGTGGAGATGCCCATCTTGGCCATAATCTTCAGCAGGCCCTTCTTCATCGCTTCGATGTAGTTGGTGCGGGCCGTGGCGTAGTTCAGCTGGAGTTTGCCGCCGTGCGCCAGGCTGGAGATGATGGCGAAGGAAAGATAAGGGTTGATGGCCGACGCCCCGTAGCCGAGAAGCAGCGCGGCGTGCATCGTCTCGCGAATCTCCCCGCTCTCGACAATCAGCGCCGTCTGCACGCGCTTGCCGGTGGCGATCAGGTGGTGATGCACCGCGCTCACGGCCAGCAGCGACGGAATCGGCGCGTGGGTCTCGTCCACGTCACGGTCGGACAGGATGATATAGTTCACGCCGTCGTCCACGCACTTTTCCGCCTGGCGGCAGAGGCCGCTGAGGGCCCGGCGCAGGTTGGACGCCGCGGCGGCGGGGTCGGCCGCACATTCGAACAAAATCGGCAGCTTGACGGTGTTGAAGCCCTTGTAACGGATATTGCAGAGCAGGTCCAGCTGCGTATTGGTGAGGATCGGGTGCGGCAGGCGCACCATCTTGCAGTTTTCCTCGTCCGGTGTCAGGATGCCGGTGCCCACGCGTCCGATGTACTCGAACAGCGACATCACCATCTGCTCGCGGATGGAGTCGATGGGCGGGTTGGTCACCTGGGCGAACTGCTGCCGGAAGTAGTTGAAGAAGCTCTGCGGGCGTTCCGTCAGCACGGCCAGCGGGGTGTCGTTGCCCATCGAGGACGTGGCCTCGATGCCCCGCAGGCACATCGGCTTGAGGCAGTTTTCGACGTCTTCCGCCGTGCAGCCGAACAGGAGCTCCTTGTGCAGCAGGTCGGCTTCGTTGTGCTCGATCCGGCGGCCGCTGTGCAGGTCTTCCAGCTGGATGCGTCCCGCGGCCAGCCATTTGCGGTAGGGATGCTCCGAGGCCAGTTTCTCCTTGATTTCGGTGTCGTACCAGATCTTGCCTTCCTTCGTGTCCACCAGCAGCATCTTGCCCGGTTCCAGACGGCCCTTGCATTCGATTTCCGTGGGGTCGAAGTCCAGCACGCCCACCTCGCTCGCGACAACCAGCAGGCCCCGCTTGGTTATGGTGTAGCGTCCGGGACGCAGTCCGTTGCGGTCCAGGATGCCGCCGGCGTAACGCCCGTCGCTGAACAGCAGCGTGGCCGGGCCGTCCCAGGGCTCCATCAGGATGGAATGGTACTCATAGAAGGCGCGCAGGTCCTCCGAGATGGGGTTCGTGCCGTCGAAGCTCTCCGGCATCAGCACGGAGACGGCCTGCGGCAGGCTGAGCCCGCTCTGAACCAGGAATTCCAGCGCATTGTCCAGGCTGGCGGAGTCGCTCATATCCGGCTGGATGATGGGCGTAAGGTCGCCGATGTCGCCCAGCGCGCCCGAGTTGAGCACGCTCTGGCGGGCCTGCATCCAGCTGCGGTTGCCCCGGATGGTGTTGATCTCGCCGTTGTGGCAGAGCATCCGGAACGGCTGCGCCAGGCTCCACTGCGGGAAGGTGTTCGTGGAGAAGCGGGAGTGGACGATGGCCATCGCGCTCGTGAACCACTGGCTCGTGAGGTCGGTATAGTATTCGCGCAGCTGACGGCTGGTCAGCATACCCTTATAGACAATGTTGCGCGTGGACAGGGAGCAGATGTATCCGTCCTCCCCCAGCCGCTCGACGTGCTTGCGGATGCGGTACAGCTTGCGCTCGAAGTCAACTTCCTCGATGAATTCCGCACTGGTCACGAAGATCTGCACCGTGTAGGGTTCGCCCTTCGCCGCTTCCTCGCCGAGGCACGCGGAGTTGACCGGCACCTCGCGGACGTGGCTGAGCACGCAGCCTTCGTGTTCGACTTCATTCCTGATGCATTCCAGGATGCGCTCGCGCTTGGCGGCTTCCTTGGGAAGGAACACCAGGCCGGTGCCGTAGCGGCCCTTCTCCGGGACGGGAATCCCCTGGAGCAGGATGAATTCGTGCGGGATCTGGACCATTATGCCGGCTCCGTCGCCCGACTTGCCGTCGGCGCCCTCGGCGCCACGGTGGCTCATATTCTCGAGCACCGTCAGTGCGTTGTCCACCAGTTCGTGGGTCTTGTCGCCGCGGATGTTCACGACCATACCGACCCCGCAGGCATCGTGTTCCGATGCCGCGTTGTATAAACCGGATTCCATTGCCGACTAGCTGATGAACAACAGCTCGCGGTACTTCGGAAGCGGCCACATCTTGTTGTCCACCACTTCTTCGAGCTTGTCTATCGGACGGCGCAGGGCGAACAGGCTTTCGGCGATCTCGTGGTAGGCCAGGGCCTTTTCGTATTCGTCTTCGATGACGTTGGCGGCCTTGCGGGCCTCCTTCATCGCCGTGGCCTTCACGCGCACGTCCTCCACATACTTGTTGATGTCGTCCAGGATGCGCAGTTCGGTGGTGCAGTTGTCGAGGTTGCCGTAGATGCCCTTCGCCAGGGTCAGTTCCTGCAGCAGCTTGGCCTTGTATTCGAGGGCGGCCGGGACGATGTGGTTCAGGGCCATACGCACCATCACGCGGGACTCGATCTGTACCTTCTTGGTGTAGGTCTCCCACTTCACCTCGTTGCGGGCCTCGAGCTCCTTCTCGGTATAGACGCCGGTCTTGGTGAACATCTCCACCGCTGCCGGCTTGGTGAATTCGCAGAACATCTTCGGCACGTTGGTCTCGACGTCGAGGCCGCGGCGCTCCGCCTCTTTCTTCCATTCTTCGGTGTAGCCGTTGCCGTCGAAGCAGACCACGCCGAGGATGGACTTGATGATGGGCTTGAGGGCGTCCATAATGGCCACGTTGGTGGTCTTGCCGGCGGCGAGTTCCTTCTCCACGGCGGCCTTGAACTCGATGAGCTGCTCGGCCACGGCGGCGTTGAGCGTGGTCATCGCCCCGGCGCAGTTGGCGCAGGAGCCCACGGCACGGAACTCGAAGCGGTTGCCGGTGAAGGCGAACGGCGAGGTGCGGTTGCGGTCGGTGTTGTCCACGAAGATCTCCGGAATCTCCACCAGGCCCACGCTCTTGCCCTTCTTGCCGGCGATCTCGATCGGGGTGTCGGAAGGGACCTCGAGCAGCTTGTGCAGCACTTCGGTCATCGTGCGGCCCAGGAAGGCTGACACGATGGCGGGCGGCGCCTCGTTGGCGCCCAGACGGTGGGCGTTGGTGGCGCTGGCGATGGACGCCTTCAGCAGGGCGTTGTGCTTCTGCACGGCGGCGAGCACGTTCACGAAGAAGGTGACGAACTGCAGGTTGCCCTTGGCGTCCTTGCCCGGGGCGAGCAGCGGGGTGCCCGTGTTCGTGCCGAGCGACCAGTTGTTGTGCTTGCCGGAACCGTTCACGCCGTCGAAGGGCTTCTCGTGCAGGAGCACCACGAAGCCGTGCTTGCGGGCAATGCGGCCCATCAGGTTCATTATAATTTGGTTCTGGTCGTTGGCGAGGTTGGTCTCGCCGTAGATCGGGGCCAGCTCGAACTGGTTGGGAGCCACCTCGTTGTGGCGGGTCTTGATGGGAATGCCCAGGCGATGGCCGGCAATCTCGAGGTCACGCATAAAGTTGGCCACGCGCGTGGGGATGGCACCGAAGTAGTGGTCGTCCAGCTGCTGGTTCTTGGAGGAGTTATGGCCGAAGAGGGTGCGGCCGGTGATCATCAGGTCCGTGCGGGCGGCGTAAAGCGCCTCGTCCACGAGGAAGTACTCCTGCTCCCAGCCCAGGTAGGAATAGACCTTGGTCACGGCCGGGTCGAAGAGCTTGCAGATGGGCACGGCGGCGTCGCTGACGGCCTTGAGGGCCTTCTTGAGCGGGGTCTTGTAGTCCAGGGCCTCGCCGGTATAGGAAATGAAGACGGTCGGGATACAGAGGGTGTCGTCCAGGATGAAGACCGGGGAGGTCGGGTCCCAGGCGGTGTAGCCGCGGGCCTCGAAGGTGGCGCGGATGCCGCCGCTGGGGAAGGACGAGGCGTCCGGCTCCTGCTGGGCGAGCATCTTGCCGTCGAAAGTCTCGATGACGCCGCCCTTGCCGTCGTAATCGATCAGGGAGTCGTGCTTCTCGGCGGTGCCTTCGGTGAGGGGCTGGAACCAGTGCGTGACGTGGGTCACGCCGTGCTCCATCGCCCATTCCTTCATACCGCGGGCCACGCCGTCGGCGGTCTTGCGGTCGAGGGCGTGCCCGCCCTCGATGCAGTCAAGCAAGGCGTGGAGGCTCTCTGCGTCGAGATACTTGCACATCTTCTTCCGGTCGAACACGAGTTCGCCGAAATACTCGGAAGTCTTCCCTGCGGGAACTTCTGCCGGAACCTCTTTCCTCTCGAAGGATTCCTTGACCAAATCGATTCTTTCCATAATTACACTATTTAAATAAACTAACCTAATCCTTAAAAGTAGAGAGGCTGGTCCGCCGGACCAGCCTCTCTGATATCTCATTTATTGTATTTGCTTCTTTTTTTCATCGTGCCGTATCGGCTGGAAGTTATACGCACACAGAAGCAACCCGGACCTGGTTGGACTGGGACTGCTGATTCTGCTGCTGATTGTAAAGGCTCTGTGCCACTACTTACTTAACCAAAAATTCGAGTGCAAGTTAAGAAGAAATTTTAATAATGCAATATTTTTTTTCACTTTTTTCACCCCGGGAGACTCTTTCATATATAAGGTAAAAACGGTATCTTTGCGTCTATGAAGCGCTTTGGACTCATCCGTGTGGCGGCGGCGATGCCGCGCGTCCACGTGGCCGACCCGGCGGCGAACGCCCGGGAAATCCTGCAACTGTGTAAGGAACTGGCGGACCGGCGCCCCTCCGTGGTCGTGTTCCCGGAACTCGCCGTAACGGGCTATACCTGCGCCGACCTCTTCGGGCAGAACCGCCTGCTGGAAGACGCGGAGAAGGCCGTGGCCGAGATTGTCGCACAGACCGCGCAGATGGATGCGACGGTCGTGTTCGGCGCCCCGGTGCGCCACGCCGGACGGCTCTACAACTGCGCCGTGGCGGCGCGCGGGGGTCGGATCCTCGGCATCGTGCCCAAGAGCTACCTGGCAGGGAACAACGAGTTCTACGAGCCGCGCTGGTTCGCTCCCGCACGCGCCCTCCCCTTCGGCGGCGCAAGCATCCGCTTCGCCGGGCAGGACGACGTCCAGCTCGGCACCCACCAGCTCTTCCGCTTCGGCGACGCCCTGGTCGCTGTCGAGATCTGCCAGGATCTCTGGGTGCCCGTGCCCCCCTGCTCGCAGGCGGCCCTCGCCGGAGCCCAAGTCGTCCTGAACCTCTCCGCCAGCAACGAATACCTCTTCAAGCACGAATACCGCAAGAGCCTGGTCTGCGCCACGTCGGCGCGGCTCTACTCCGCCTACGTCTACTGCTCCTGCGCCGAAGGTGAATCCACCACGGACCTCGTCTGGGCCGGCTCCTCACTGATCTGCGAGAACGGCTCCGTCCTCGCGGAAGCCGAACGCTACGCCCGCGGCAGCCGCTTCATCCTCGCCGACATCGACGTCGAGCGCCTGGAGACGCTGCGTGCCAAGGAGCACAGTTTCGGTTTCGAAGGCCCTGTGGCGCCTTTCTGCGTCCAGGACGCCGGAGAGCCTGCCGACACCGACTTCGAAGCGCAGCTGCTGCGCCGCGTCGAACCGCACCCCTTCGTCCCGCAGGGCAACCCGGAAGAACTCGATATGCGCTGCCGCGAGATCCTCGCCGCCCAGGTGGCGGGCCTGACCACACGCCTGGAACACATCCGCTGCAAGAAAGCCGTGATCGGCGTGTCCGGCGGCCTCGACTCCACCCTAGCACTGCTGGTCACCGTGCTGGCCTTCGACCGCCTCGGCATCCCGCGCGGGAACATCATCGGCGTGACGATGCCGGGCTTCGGCACCACGCACCGCACCCACGACAATTCCGTGGACCTGATGAAGGGCCTCGGCATCACCTCCCGCGAAGTGTCCATCGTCCCCGCCGTGCGGCAGCATTTCGCCGACATCGGCCAGGACGAGAACAACCACGACCTTACCTACGAGAACAGCCAGGCGCGCGAGCGCACGCAACTGCTGATGGACATCGCCGGCAAGGAAGGCGGCATCGTCGTGGGCACGGGCGACCTGTCGGAACTCGCGCTGGGCTGGTGCACCTACAACGGCGACCATATGTCGATGTACGGCGTGAACGCCAGCGTGCCCAAGACCCTGGTGCGCACCCTGGTGCGCTGGGCGGCCGACAACAAGTTCGGCGACAGCGGCGACATCCACGCCACCCTGCTGGACATCGTGGACACTCCCATCAGCCCCGAACTGCTGCCGGCTGACAAGGACGGCAGAATCGCCCAGAAGACCGAGGACAGCGTGGGCCCCTACGAACTGCACGACTTCTTCCTCTACCACTTCTTCCGCTCCGGCGCAAGTCCCGACAAACTCCTCTTCCTGGCCCGCAAGGCCTTCGCCGGGGAGTATGACGACGCCACCCTGCGCAAGTGGCTGGAGACCTTCCTGAAGCGTTTCTTCCAACAGCAGTTCAAGCGTTCCTGCCTGCCGGACGGCCCCAAGGTCGGCTCCGTGTCCCTTTCGCCGCGCGGCGACTGGCGGATGCCCTCCGACCTGGAGACCTGGTGGCGCCTCAACGACTAGGCGCCTATGTTCGAGAAGATCGTCTCCTTCCTGAACAGCGTCATCTGGAGTCCCGCCCTGGTGGTGCTCCTGGTGGGCGCAGGCCTGTACTTCTCGTTCCGGACCCGCTTCGTGCAGGTGCGCCGCTTCGGGCTGATGCTCCGTTCGCTCTTCGCCAAGGCCGAGAAGTCCGAGGACGGGAAGAAGCACGGCATCTCCTCGTTCGAGGCCTTCTGCGTGGCCCTGTCGGGACGTGTGGGCACAGGCAACATCGTGGGCGTGGCCACGGCCATCGCCCTGGGCGGCCCGGGCGCCATCTTCTGGATGTGGATCATCGCCTTCTTCGGCGCCTCCACGGCCTTCGTGGAGTCCACCCTGGCTCAGCAGTATAAGTTCAAGCACGCCACGGGCTTCCGCGGCGGTCCCGCCAGCTACATCGAGAAAGGCCTGGGGCTGCGCTGGCTGGGCGTGCTGTTCTCCATCCTCGTCCTGGTGGGCTACGGGACCTTCCTGCCCACGGTGCAGGCCAACGGGATGGCGGGCGCCCTGGGCAATTCCTTCAACCTGCCGCCGCTCGCCGCCGGACTCGGCCTCGCCTTCCTGCTGGGGCTCGTGATCATCGGCGGCATCAAGAGCATCGCCCGCGTGGCCTCCATCGTCTCTCCGTTTATGGCCCTGGGCTATATCATCATCACCCTGGTCGTCATCGCCCAGCACCTCGACGCGGTGCCCGGCGTATTCCGCACCATCGTCACGAACGCCTTCGGCATCAACCCCGTGGCCGGCGGCATCCTCGGCTCCACCATTATGATGGGCGTCAAGCGCGGCATCTTCTCCAACGAGGCCGGCGAGGGCGGCGGCGCCATCGTGTCCGCCTCCGCCGCCGTGTCGCACCCCGCCAAGCAAGGCCTCGCGCAGGCCTTCTCGGTGTACGTGGACACCCTGCTCATCTGCACGGCCACGGCCCTAATGATCCTCTGTTCGGGCACCTACAACATCCTGGACGCCAAGACGGGCGAGATGCTGGTGGCCAGCGCGCCGCAGCTCGGCGACAACTACGTGGGCTTCACCCAGGCCGCCGTGGATTCCGTGCTGACGGGCTTCGGCGGCACTTTCGTGAGCGTCGCCCTGGTGTTCTTCGTCTTCACCACCGTGATGGCCTACTACTTTTACGGCGAGTCCAGCATTATGCAAATCTTCGAGGGCAGGCCGGAGAAGAAGAAAGCCGAACGGGCCTGCATCTGGATCTTCCGCTTCACCCTGCTGGGGATGGTCGTCTTCGGCGCCCTGCGCGAGGCCGACGTCATCTGGCAGCTGGGCGACGTGGGCGTAGGCATCACGGCCTGGATCAACGTCGTCGTGCTGCTGATCCTCTGTCCGCACGCCATCAGGGCCCTGCGGGAATATGAATCATTCGTCAAGAAAAACAAGCAAAAATGACCATACGACCCTACCTCCACGAGGTAAAATACTACGAGACAGACAAGATGGGCGTGACCCACCACTCCAATTACGTCCGCTTTATGGAAGAGGCCCGCATCGACTGGATGGACCAGCTGGGCTACGGCTTCGACCGGATGGAGGCCGAGGGGATCGTCTCCCCCGTGGTGGCCGTGAGCTGCAACTACAAGAAGACCACCACCTTCAAGGATGTCATCGAGATCGCGGTGAAGGTCAAGCAGCTCAGCGAGGTCAAGCTCGTCATCGCCTATACGATGCGCGTGGACGGCAAGGTCGTCTGCACCGCCGAAAGCACCCACTGCTTCTTCGACGGAGGGCGCCCCGCCGTCATCGCCGAGCGCTTCCCCGCCTTGTATGCCGCGATGAAAGAAACCCTGGAATAGGCAAAGGCCTTAATTCTTGACGTAGCTTTCCCCGAACAGATAGAGCACGGGGAAGATTTCCAGCCGTCCCAGCAGCATCTCCACGATTCCCGCAGCTTTCAGCAGCCCCGGGATGTGGGCGTAGTTCGCCATCGAGCCCACGTCGCCGAAACCCGGACCGACGTTGCCCAGGCACGCCACGGAAGCGGTCAGCCCCGTCACGAAATCCAGGCCGCCGGCCACGTTGATGACCGTGAACAGCGCGGCGATGAGCAGGTAGCAGAAGATGAAGATGCCCGCATCGCCCACCTGCTCGGCGGTGCGCACCGTACCGTCCACACGAACGCTCTTGACCAGACCGGGATTCACGGCCGTCCGCACGCGGGCGTGGACGCCCTTTACGGCCAGCAGCAGGCGGTCTATCTTGATACCGCCCGAGGTGGAACCGGAACATCCGCAGACCCACGAACATAGCCACAGCAGCGCCATACTGAACGCCGGCCACTGGACGGTGTCCTGCGTGGCGAATCCGGTGGTCGTGGACAGCGACGCCACCTGGAAGGAAGCGTCCCGGAACGCTATAAAGAAGGAATCATATCCACCGACCCAGCACAGGTTCAAGGTGATCATCAGGATGAACAGCCCCACGAGCCCCAGGAAAACCCGTACCGTTTCCGATTGCCACAACTTCCGTCCGCCGGGCAGGACGGAGAGGAAGACCAGGCCGAAATTCAGCGCCGAGGCCAGCATCGCGACCGTCAGCACGCTTTCCGCCGCCGGACTGGAGAACGCGGCGATGCTGGTGTTGCGCGTGCTGAACCCGCAGGTGCTGCAGGCGGACATCGCGTGCGCCGCCGAGTCGAACCACCCCATCCCGGTCAGCTTCAGGGCGAAGACGGTCAGCAGGGTGAAACTGATGTAAACCACAAGCAGGCGGTTGGCGAACAGTGCGTTACGCTCGCCCGAGAAAGCCGAACGGGCCACGTCGGAGATCTCCGCACCCGAAAGGGCCGAGCGGTCGCCCACGCGCGTAACCAGCATCGAGAACAGCGTCACGATCCCGGCGCCTCCCACCCAGGCGGTGGAGATTCGCCAGAACTGCAGTCCGCGCGGAAGCGCCTCCACGTCGTCGAGAATGGACGCCCCCGTGGTCGTGAATCCGGACACGCTCTCGAAAAGGGCGTCCAGGGCATCGAATTCCTGCCCGTAGAGCAGATACGGAATCAGGCCGAACAGGCATACGGTCAGCCAGGAGAAAACCACGACGCAGTTCCCCTCCCGGAAGCGGAGCCGCTCCGTCCCCCGCCGGACGAACATCATCGGGAAAACACCGGCCACGGCCGTGACGAAAGCGGAAAAGAGCAGCGGAATACGGCTGACATCCCCGGGGGTGAAACAGGCGATGATGCCGGAAACGGCCATCAGGGCCGCAACCATCAACAGAGACACGCCGATATAGTAAATGATGACCTTTACGTTCATACCTCCGGGAAAAGGATGTGCAAAGATATTCCCCGGATAATCATTTATCAATATAATTTTATTTATATTTGCATTGATAAAATCAATTGGAAATGACGTTGCAACAACTTAGGTACATCGTAGCCATCGACGATTTCCGGCATTTCGGCAAGGCCGCCGACGCCTGCGGACTGACGCAGTCCACCCTGAGCCTGCTGGTCAAGAAGCTGGAAGAGGAGCTGGACGTCCGCATCTTCGACCGCGACCAGCACCCCGTCGCCCCCACGCAGCCCGGCAGGAAGATCATCGACCAGGCCCGCGTGGTGCTGTTCAACGCCGCCCAGATCACCGAGATGGCGGGTGGGGAAAAACAGGTTCTCTCGGGCCCGCTGCACATCGGGCTGATCTCCACCGCAGCACCGGTCCTGGTGCCGGGTCTCTTCAAATACATCGTGCGAAACTACCCCGCCCTGTCGCTGCGCACCGAAGAGATGCTGACGGAAACGCTGAAGGACAAGCTCCGCAAGGCAGAGGTGGACATCGGCGTACTCACGTCACCCGTCAGCGATCCGGAACTGCTGGAAATCCCCATCTACCACGAACGCTTTTTCGCCTATGTATCGGAGAAGGAACCGGCATACGCACAGGAAAGGATCAGCCTGGACAAGATGCTGGACCACCCGGTCTGGATTATGAAGAACGGCCTGCAGCTCTTTGACAGGTCGCAGCTGAAACCCGGCGAGGCCCCGTTTTACGAACAGTATTTCGAAGGCAGCCGCGTGGGCACGCTGATCCAGATCGTCAATGAGATCGGCGGGATGACCGTCATCCCGGAAACCCACGTCAGCCTGATCCTCTACAGCCTCCAAAAGAACCTGCGCCCCATCGACGGACCCCGGCAGGAGCGTACCATCGCGCTGGCCGTACGCAAGGACTTCATCCACGAAGCGATGCTGAACGCGGTCGTCGACGCCGTCCGCACCATCGTCCCCGTCGGCCTGCTCGAGCCCGTCATCCGCAACAACCCTCACCTGACCTTATAAAAGAAGAAGGCCCGGTTTCGCCGGACCTTCTTCTTACAATTGTAAAACGATTACCTCAGCATACCCAGGATGCTGGTCAGCTGGTTCATCGTGCTGGACACGCTGGAGTCGGAGGTGCTCAGCGCCGGGACCTTGCCGGTCATCGCGGCCGTGGTGGCCGCCTGCGCAATGGCGGAGGTATCCAAATTGGCCAGTTTCTGCAAACCGCCGATCACCGAGCTTACATTGGAGCTGTTGACGAGATTGTTGGAACCGCTGATGAGGTTCTTGGTGAAGGTGTCGACGAAGGACTGGTTGGTCTTGGTTGCGGAAGTGGCGCCGGTGAGGATGCTGCCCAGGTTAATGATGTTCGTGATGTTGGACAGATCGATCGCACCGGTCTTCTGGAGAACCTGATACAGGGCGGAGATGGCCTGGCCGGTATATTTGCCGGAGGAGAGAGGGTTGGACGCCGCCACGTTCTGGATGACGGAGCAGGAGGACAGCAGGGACAGGGAAATCACCAATGCTGCGATGTACTTGAGGATCTTCATAACTGAAAGGTGTTAATGGTTATTGTTTCTGGCGCTAATTTACGAAAAAAACAAAAAAAGTACACCTTCCTGACGAAAAGAATGACGTCAGCCCTCGAAGAAGAATGCGTCCGGCAAGGGATGGCAGTTGTACTGCGAAGCCATCGACTCTCCGTAAGCCCCGGCGGAGCGGATGGCCATCAGGTCGCCCCGGCGGCACTTGTCGATCAGCGCCTCCTTGACGAACACATCCGAGCTCTCGCAGACGGGACCCACCACATCGTAGACCTCCTCCGGCTCGTCGGAGGTGATGTTCTCCACGCGGTGATAGGCCCGGTACATCGCCGGCCGCACCAGTTCGGTCATACTGCCGTCGATGATGGCGAACTGCTTGTGCGTGCCCTGCTTGACGTACAGCACCCGGGCGATCAGCGAGCCGCAGGGAGCCACGATGGAACGGCCCGGCTCGAAGTGCACGAGCGTGCCCTGGGGCAGTTTCAGATGCCGGCGGAACAGCCCGAACCAGCCCTCGAAATCCGCCATCGGCAGATGGTTGGGATGCTGGTAATTGATGCCGAGGCCGCCGCCCACGTTGATGTCGCCGACGGGCCGGCCGCCCCGCTGCAGGCGCACAACCAGCTCGTTCACGCGGTTGCACAGCGCCACGAAGTCGCTCATATCCAGGATCTGCGAGCCGATGTGGAAATGCAGCCCGCAATACTTCACGTGCGGCAGGCCCAGCGCAAGGTCCATCACGGAATCCAGCTGCTCGTAATTGATGCCGAACTTGTTCTCCGCCAGGCCGGTGGTGATGCCCGCGTGGGTGTGCGCCCCGATATCCGGGTTGATGCGCAGGCTCACGGGGGCCACGCAGCCCATCTGCCCGGCCAGTTCGTCGATCACCTCCAGCTCGGCCGCGGACTCCACGTTGAAGCGCGAGATGCCAGCCTCCAGCGCGAGGCGGATCTCGCCGTCGCTCTTGCCCACGCCCGCGAAGACGATGCCTTCCGGCGGGAATCCAGCCGCCAGCGCCGCGCTGACCTCGCCCCCGCTCACGCAGTCGGCCCCGAAGCCGCGCGCGGCGATTTCCGCGAGGATGCGCGGATTGTAATTCGCCTTCACGGCATAGTGCACCCGGAACGTCGGATTACGGTCCAGCTGCGCCTGCACCGCGTCCAAGGTGCGGCGCAGCAGCGGGAGGTCGTAGTAATAGAACGGCGTCCGCAGGCCTGCAAAATCCTCGACCGGGAATGTACCCTTCAGCATCACGCAAACAGGCATTTGCTCAAGGAACGCAGGGCGCGCGCCTTGTCCTCCCCCTTCACGAGGAAGGAGATGTTATAGTTGGAACCGCCGTAGGAGATCATCCGCACGGGGATGTCCTTCATCGCCTCCAGGGCGCGGGACTCGAAGCCCACGTTCTCCCAGTCCATATCGCCCACCACGCAGATGATGCACATATCCAGGTCCACGCTCACGGTTCCGTACTTCTTGAGGTCGTGCACGATCTCGCCCAGGTGCCGCGTGTTGTCGATGGACATCGACACGCCCACCTCCGAGGTGCAGATCATATCGATGGAGGTCTGCCAGCTCTCGAATATCTCGAACACCTTGCGCAGGAAACCGTGCGCGAGCAGCATCCGCGACGACTTGATGCGGATGGCCGTGATGTTGTCCTTGGCGGCGATGGCCTTTATGGTGCCGCTTTCCGGCACGTTGTCGATGAGCGTGCCGGGGGCCTCCGGATCCATCGTGTTGAGCAGGAGCACCGGAATGCCCGCGAACTTGGCCGGCTGGATGCAGGTCGGATGCAGGATCTTCGCCCCGAAATAACCCAGCTCGGCGGCCTCCTCGAAGTGGAGGTGCCGCACGGCCGCGGTGTGGTCCACGATGCGCGGGTCGTTGTTGTGCATCCCGTCGATGTCGGTCCAGATCTGGATTTCCTCCGCCCCCACGGCGGCGCCCACGAGCGAGGCCGTGTAGTCGGAACCGCCGCGCTGCAGGTTGTCGATCTCGTCGTGCGTGTTGCGGCAGATGAAACCCTGCGTCAGGAAGAGCGGGGCCTTGGGGTACCGGGCGAGCAGGGCGCCGAGCTTCTCGCGGATGTAGTCCGCGTCCGGCTCACCCTGCATATCGATCTTCATAAAGTCCAGCGCGGGGAGCATCTGCACCGCCACGCCCTGCTCGTGCAGGTAAAGTTCCATCATCTTGGTGGACAGCAGTTCGCCCTGCCCGATGATGATCTTGGCCTCCACCTGCGTGAAGAGTTTCTTGGTGAAAGTGCGGATGTAGTCGAACACGCCGTCCGTGTATTCCTCCGCCTGCTTCCGCGCCTCGGCGGTGCCGTAGAGCTCCGCGACGGTGCCGCGGTACTTCGCGGCCAGGCGGTCGATGGTCTCGTTCGCCCCGTCGGCATTGCGGTTGAACAGGTACTCGGTGATCTCCACGAGCGAGTTGGTGGTGCCGGACATAGCCGACAGCACGACGATATTGCGGCCGCCGCGGGAAACCAGTTCCGCGACCTTCTTGATCCGCTGGGCGGACCCCACCGAGGTTCCGCCGAATTTCATCACTTTCATAGGACTTCGATCTTTCTATTGCTTCATATACTTCTCCAGGAAAGGCAGGAGGATGCCCGTCAGCTGCTCCGTCTCGATCAGGAAGCCGTCGTGGCCGAAGCGGGAGCTCAGTTCGCGGTACTGCGCGTTCTTGAGCGCCGCCACGGTGGCGCGGCCGTGACTGGGCGGGAACAGCACGTCGCTGTCGATGCTGATCATCATACAGTTGGCCTGGATGCGGGAGAGCGCCGCCTCCACCCCGCCCCGGCCACGGCCCACGTTCTGGCTGTCCAGCGCGTGGGTGAGGTACCAGTAGCTGTAGGCGTCGAAGCGGTCCACCAGCTTCTTGCCCTGGTAGCGCTGGTAGGAACCCGCGCGGTCGGCGAAGAGGGTGTCCGTGTCCGGCTCGGGCTGCGTGAGGTTGTAGCCCTCGTAGGTACGGTAGGAGATCAGGGCAATGGAACGGGCGCAGGCCAGGCCGGCCCGGCCGCCCGAAAGGTCTTTCGCCTCGCGGAAGGTGGGATCGGCCTCCAGGGCCATCCGCTGCGATTCGTTGAAGGCGGTCATATAGGGGTTGACCCGCGTGGCCGTGGCCAGGAACACCACGTCGCGGACCACCTCGGGCTCCATAATCACCCACTCCAGGGCCTGGAAGCCGCCGATGGAGGGGCCCAGCATCAGGTCGATGCGGTCGATGCCCAGGTGCTTGCGCACCAGGATGTTGGCCGACACGATGTCGCGCACGGTCGTACGCGGGAACGTGAAGAAGTACGGCCGGCCCGTGGCGGGATCCGTGGCGGCGGGCCCCGCCGCCCCGTAGGGCGAGCAGAGCATCGCGGAACAGACGATGAAGTACTTGTCGGGGTCGAACAGCTTGCCCTTCCCCACCAGCTGGGGCCACCAGTCTTCGGGGTTGGAATTGCCGGTCAGGGCGTGGCAGATCCACACCACGGTCTCGCCGGGACGATAGGCCCGGTCCGAGGTGTGATACACCATCTCCAGGCAGTCCAGACGGCCGCCTGCCTCAAACTCGAAAGGTTTGTCTATGACCAGCTTATGATATTGCATCTCTATTGTTTCTTCGGGTGGTCCCGCTCGAACTCGGCCATCCGCTCATCCAGCACCGGGTAGAGCTCCTCGCGCATCCGGCTGGTACAGCCGCGCACGCCTTCCCGGCGGCTTCCCGTCGTGGAAAGGCTGATGCTGCTCACGCCGTAGTGCATCAGTTCCACCACCAGTTCGTCGCCGCTCAGCCCCTCGTAACCGATGGTGAAGAAGAAGCCGTCCCCCACCTCGCGCGTGACGTCGCGGTCATAGACGACCGTGAAGCCGTGGCGGCGGAAGATCTCCTTCATCCGGCGGGCGCGCCGCTCATACTCGCGCGTATCCTCCACGAAATCGATCTTCCCCTCGCAGGAGAGGCGCAGCATCTCGGCATAGCCGTACTGCGTGCTGGCGGTGCATCCGCTCGTGATCATATACAGGATGGACGCGGTGAGCGTGACGCCGAACACGCCGGCGTCCAGGTAACGCTCGGCCAGCGCCGGATAATGCTTCTCGTACAGGCGGTCCCCGATGCAGCAGAGCGCGATGCGCTGCCCGGCGTAGCTGAAGATCTTGGAAGCCGACAGCATCAGGATGTAATTGTCGGTATAGCGGGCCACGGTGGGCACGAAGGGAGCCTGGTAAGGGTGTCCCAGGTCGCGCCGGTAGTCCATACAGAAGTAGGCCAGGTCCTCCATCACCACGGCGTCGTAGCGCGTGGCCATTTCGCCGATCACCTGCAGCTCCTCTTCCTCCAGGCAGATCCACGCGGGATTGTTGGGGTTGGAGTACACGATGGCGGCGATGTCGCCCGCGGCGAGTTCCTCCTCCAGCTTCTGCCGGAGCCGGGCCGCACCGCGCCAGGCGTAGATGTCGAACTCGCGCCAGGCGACGCCCTGCACACGCAACTGCGACTTCTGGATGGGGAATCCCGGGTCGATGAAGAGGACCTTGTCCTTGCCGGGAATGCGTTGCGTGCAGGCGATGAAGGCACCGAACGAAGCGGCCACCGAACCCGTCACGGGCACGCAGCTCCGGGGGCTCACAGACACGTCGATGAACGCCCGGATGAACTCCGATGCGGCCTCCTTCAGTTCCGGCACGCCGGCGGCGGGCGGATACTGCGACCCCACGCCGGCCTCCAGCGCCCGCTTCTCGGCTTCGACGCCGAAGCGGTTCACGGGCAGGCCCGGCGATCCCTGGTCCATCCGGACGAAAGGAATCCCGGTCTTGCGCTCCAGGTACTGGGCGGCCAGCAGGATCTCCCCGATCGTGGCGGTGGACAGGTCCGCTATGTTGTTTTCGCGGCAGGCTTCGGCGACCAGTTCTTCACTGAACAGTTTCATTCTTCAATGCGACGGCACCAGCCGTGAACATCCTCGAGTTCGCCGAACTGGATGCCGGTGATGCGCTTGTAGAGTTTCGTGCAGACGGGGCCCACCTCGCCGTCCGGTTCATAACGGAAGGAGCGGGACACCAGCGGCTCGGCGAGCACGGGCTTGATGTCGATATGGGACATCGGGGTGATGACCACCGCCGTGCCGCAGCCGCCGGCCTCGTCGAACTCGTCGAGTTCGTCCAGCGGCACGGGACGCTTCTCCACCTTCATCCCGAAGTCCGCGGCACATTCCTGCAGCGTGAGGTTCGTGATGGAGGGCAGGACGCTGTCCGACAGCGGAGTAACATAAGTGTTCCCCTTGATACCGAAGAAGTTGGAGGAGCCGAACTCGTCCACGAACTCGCGGGTGGCGGAATTCAGGTAAAGCAGTTCGGCGTAGCCCTGCGAATGCGCGATCTGGTAAGGCACGAAGGTGCCGGCGTAGTTGGCGCTGAGCTTGTAGCTGCCGGTACCCTTCGGCGCGGCGCGGTCGAAGTCGCCGGGAATCACCGCGGCGGCGCTGCGCAGGTGAGCGCCGTAATAAGAGCCGGCCGGCGCGCACATAATGGCCAGGATCACCTCCGGATACGGCACCAGCTGCATCTGCGGATGCGGGGCGAACAGCAGCGGGCGGATGTACAGCGAGGCCTGGTGGCCGTAAGGCGGCAGGAACTCGAGGTTGTTCAGCACGCAGAGTTCGCACATCCGGATGAACATCTCCTCGGAGGGTTCCGGCAGGCCCAGGAAACGGGCCGAACGCTGCATACGGGCGGCGTTCTTGTCCGGCCGGAACATCACGATGCCGCCGTCTTTCTGGCGGAAGGCTTTCAGGCCCTCGAAGCAGGAAATCGCGTAGTGCAGTCCCTGCGTGAAGGGATCGATGGTGAAAGAGAAGGTCTCGGTCGTCTCGATATCGGACCAGGCCCCGTCCTTGAAGTGCGCCAGGACCACGGTCCGGGTGCGGTAGGCGTCAAAGCCCAGGGTATCCCAATCAATCTGTGCCATATTTGTTTGTTTTTGCGAATATACGAATTTAAATGCGTGCGGCCACCCAATCGCCGACTTCCGAGGTGGAATATGCCTTTCCCCCGGCAGCCAGGTCTTCGGTGACAATCTTGTTTTCTATGCTGTCCGCCACGGCTTTGCGTATGGCGGCGCCTTCTTCCATCAGACCGAAGGCATACTCGAACATCATTGCCGCGGAAAGGATGGCCGCGAGCGGATTGGCGATGTTCTTGCCGGCCGCCTGGGGCCAGGAGCCGTGGATGGGCTCGTACACGCCGGTCTTCTCGCCCACCGAGGCGGACGCCAGCAGGCCCATCGAGCCGGACACCACGCTGGCCTCGTCGGTAAGGATGTCGCCGAAGGTGTTCTCCGTCACGATCACATCGAAGAACTTCGGGCCCGTGATGAGCTTCATAGCGGCGTTGTCCACGAACATATAGTCCGTCTGCACTTCCGGGAACTGCGGGGCCATCTCCTGCGCCACCTGACGCCACAGACGGGACGACTCCAGCACGTTGGCCTTGTCCACCACGGTGAGGTGCCTGCGGCGCCGCATCGCGTAGTTGAAGGCCTGGCGCAGGATGCGCTCGATCTCGTAGCGGTGGTAGATGTTGGTGTCGTAGGCGGTGTCTCCGCCGTCCAGCCGGCCCTTCTCGCCGAAGTACATTCCGCCGGTGAGCTCGCGGATGACCAGGAAGTCCGCCCCGTCCACCAGTTCCTCCTTCAGCGGAGACTGGTGCACCAGCGACTTGAAGGTCTCCACCGGGCGCAGGTTGGCGTACAGGCCGAGCTGCTTGCGCATCGCCAGCAGACCCTGTTCCGGACGCACCTTCGCGGTGGGGTCGTTGTCGTATTTGGGATCGCCCACGGCGCCGAACAGCACCGCGTCGGCTTCCAGGCAGGTCTTGTAGGTCACTTCCGGGAAGGCGTCGCCGAAACGGTCGATGGCGCACGCGCCCGCGTAGGCGAAATGCCAGGACACCTCGTGTCCGAACTTCCGGCAGACGGCTTCCACGCTCTTGACCGCCTGGCAGATGACTTCGGGGCCGATGCCGTCCCCGGGCAAAAGGGCAATGTCGTATTTCATTTCAGATGATTTAGATCCATATTCTCAATGATGTTGAGCATCTTCACCGTGGCCTTGATGGCGGCTTCCGTCTGGTCGGAGTCGATGCCGCGGGTCTTGAACTCATAGTCGCCGTCCTTCCAGGAGATGGCCGCCGACACCAGGGCGTCGGTCTTGCCGCCCGGCGGGATGGTGACCTGGTAGTCCGTGAGGACGGGATGCTTCTTGCCGAGCTTGTCGTAGATGATCCAGAGCGCCTTCATAAAGGCGTCGTACTGGCCATCTCCGGGCGCTGCAGCCTCGTATTCCTGCCCGTGGATGCTCACCTTCACGATGGCCACCGGACGCATTCCGCGGGCCAGCTGGAGGGAGTAGTTCACGATGTGGATGTTGTCCTGGGTGGCGCTGTGCGCCGTCTTCAGGACGTCCGCGATGATGAACGGAAGGTCCTCCGCGGCCAGGGCCTGCTTCTTGTCGCCCAGCTCCACGACGCGCTGGGTGACCAGTTTCACCTGTTCGGGCGTGAGGCGGATGCCCAGCTTGTCCAGGTTCTTGACGATGTTGGCCTTGCCGCTCATCTTGCCCAGGGCGTAGCTGCGCTCCCGGCCGAAACGCTGCGGAAGCAGCGGATTGGCATAGAGGTCCGCCTTGTTGTCGCCGTCGGCGTGCACGCCGCTGCTCTGCGTGAAGACGTTCTCCCCCACCACCGGCTGGTTGTCCGGGATGCGGATGCCGGAGATGCTCTCCACGTACTTGCACACGTGCGTGAGGCGGCTTTCGTCGGCGCCCAGCGAGCAGTCCAGCTGATCGCGCAGGGCGGCCACGACACTCGCCACGGGGGCGTTGCCGCTGCGTTCGCCCAGGCCGTTCACGGTCGTATGCACGCCGGTCACGCCGGCACGCACGGCGGCCAGGGTGTTGGCCACGGCGAGCCCGTAGTCGTTGTGGGCGTGGAAGTCGAAGCGCATCATCGGGAAACGCGCCCGCATCCGGCCGATATAATCTTCCACCTGCCAGGGGTTGAGGACGCCCAGCGTGTCGGGCAGCATCACGCGCTTCACCGGATGGAACTGCAGGCGCTCCAGCAGCGAGAACACGTACTCCTGCGAATCCGCCATCCCGTTGGACCAGTCCTCCAGGTAGAGGTTCACCGCGAGACCGCGCACCCCGGCGTGGCCGATGATGCGGATGATATCCTCGGCGTGCTGCTCCGGCGTCTTCTTCAGCTGCTTCTCCAGATGGCGCAGGGACCCCTTGGCGAGGATATTCACCACCTTGCCGCCGGCGTCGGCGATCCAGTCCACCGACACGCCGTCGTCCACGAAGCCCAGGGCCTCCACGCGCTCCAGGCAGCCGGCTCCGGCCGCCCAGGCGCAGATGCGCCGGAAGGCCTCGGTCTCGCCCTTCGAAACGCGGGCGGAAGCCACCTCCACGCGGTCGACCTTCAGTTCCTCCAGCAGCAGCTGCGCGATCGCCAGCTTCTCGTTCGCATTGAACGAGACGCCGGCGGTCTGTTCGCCGTCGCGAAGCGTCGTATCCAGTATTTCTATCCTATGCTCTTGCACGTTCGAAAGCTTCTATTTTGTCTTTCTGCTCCAGCAGATAGTCGATGTCGTCCAGGGCGTGGGTCAGGCAGTACTTCTTGTAGGCGTTCAGTTCGAAGCGCTCGCTGCGGCCGGTGGCGAGGTTGGTCACCGTCTGCGCCGGCACGTCCACGCGCACCTTCGCCGCGGGGTCGGCCGCTATGCTCGCGAATAGCTCCTGCAGGAAGTCCTCCGACACCGTGACCGGCAGCACGAAGTTGTTGAGTTCGTTGTTCTTGTGGATGTCCGCGAAAAAACTGGAGATGACCACGCGGAAGCCCGCCCCGGCGATGGCCCAGGCGGCGTGCTCGCGGCTCGAGCCCGAACCGAAGTTCTTGCCGGCCACCAGGATGCAGCCGCCGTAGCGCGGGTCGTTCAGCACGAAACCGGGCTTGGGCGTGCCGTCCGCGGCGTATCGCCAGTCGCGGAACAGGTTGTCGCCGAAGAACTTCTCGTCGCGCGTGGTGGCTTTCAGGAAGCGGGCCGGGATGATCTGGTCCGTGTCCACGTTCTCCAACGGGAGGGGCACGCAGGTGCTCTCGATGATGTCGAATCTCTGTTTCATAGCAGTGTCCTCGGATCGGTTACAACACCCGTCACCGCTGCGGCCGCCGCGGTGAGCGGACTGGCGAGCAGCGTACGGGAACCCGGGCCCTGACGGCCCTCGAAATTGCGGTTGCTGGTGCTGACGGCGTACTTCCCGGCGGGAATCTTGTCTTCGTTCATCGCCAGGCAGGCCGAGCAGCCCGGCTGGCGGACTTCGAAGCCCGCTTCGGCGAGGACCTTATCCAGGCCCTCCGCCTCCACCTGGCGCTTCACCGCCCAGGACCCGGGCACCAGCCAGGCCGTTACGCCGGGGGCTTTCCGGCGGCCCTTCACCAGCGAGGCGAAGGCACGGAAGTCCTCGATGCGGCCGTTGGTACAGGCCCCCAGGAACACATAGTCCACGGGATGTCCCAACAGTTTCTGACCTGCGGCAAATCCCATATAATCAAGTGCTTTCTTAGCGGCATCTGCAGGAATGCTTCCGTCCACCGGCATCCCCATCCCGGGGTTGGTGCCGTAGGTGATCATCGGGGCTATGTCCGCCGCGTCGAAGACCACTTCCCGGTCGAAAACGGCGTCCTCGCCGCTGGGGAGCGTCTTCCAATAGGCGACCGCCTTGTCCCAGTCGGCGCCCTTCGGGGCATACTCGCGACCTTTCAGGTAAGCGAAGGTCGTCTCGTCCGGAGCCACCAGGCCGCCGCGGGCGCCCATCTCGATGGACAGGTTGCACAGCGTCAGCCGGCCCTCCATCGACAGGGAGCGCACGGCACTGCCGCGGTATTCGACAAAATAGCCGGTGGCGCCGCTCGTGGTGAGCTTGCTCATCAGGTAGAGGGCCAGGTCCTTGGCGGTCACGCCCTTCCCCAGCTTTCCCTCCACGCGGATGCTCATCGTCTTCGGCTTCTGCTGCAGGATGCACTGTGAAGCCAGCACCATCTCCACCTCGGACGTCCCGATGCCGAAGGCGACGGCACCCACCGCGCCGTGCGTGGAGGTGTGCGAGTCGCCGCAGACGATGGTCGTCCCGGGCAGCGAGAGGCCCTTCTCGGGCCCCACCACGTGGATGATCCCGTTGTCCGGGCTCATCATCCCGTAATGCGTCAGGCCGAACTCGGCGGCGTTGCGCGCCAGCGCGTCCACCTGGGCCTTGGACACGGGGTCCGCGATGGGCTTGTCCTGGTCGCGGGTGGGCGTATTGTGGTCCGGCATACAGAAGATGCGTTCCGGGCGCAGGCACCTGATGCCTCGTGCGCGCAAGCCGTCGAAGGCCTGCGGGCTCGTGACCTCGTGGCAGTAAAGCCGGTCGATGTAGAGCTGCGTGGGGCCGTCCTCGATGAGCGAGACCACGTGCGCGTCCCATATTTTGTCGAACAGCGTATTCATCAGTTCTTGAATTTGTTGATACAGTCGATGTAGGCCTCGACGGAACCCGTCACGATGTCGGTGTTGGCGCCGAAACCGTAATACACGTGCCCGTCGTGTTCGACCTGCATATGCACCTTCGCCACGTCGTCGGAGCCCTTGGTGATGTTCTGGATGGTGAATTCCTTGATCACCATCTGGCGCTTGACGATGGTCTTGAGGGCGTTGATGGCTGCGTCCACGGGGCCGTTGCCGTGCGCGGCGCCCTCGAACTTCTCGCCGGCGATGTCCAGGCCGATGCTGGCGACGGGCTTCAGGCCCTTGCCGCTCGTGACCTGGAGATAGTCCAGTTTGACGTGGGCCACCTCGGCGCGCTCGGCGCCCGCAAGCACCAGCAGGTCGTCGTCGTTCACCTGCTTCTTCTTGTCCGCGAGCTTGAGGAACTCCTGGTAGAAGGCGTCCAGCTTCTCGTCGGACATCTTGATGCCGAGGGTCTCGAGCCGGAAGCGCAGGGCCGCGTGGCCGCTGCGGGCCGTCAGGACGATATTGTTGTCGTCCAGGCCGATGTCCTTGGGGTCGATGATCTCGTAGGTGCTGACCTCCTTCAGCACGCCGTCCTGGTGGATGCCGGACGAGTGCGCGAAGGCGTTGCGCCCCACAATGGCCTTGTTGGCCTGCACGGGCATATTCATCAGGCTCGACACCATCCGGCTCACCGGATAGATGCGCGTGGTGTTGATGTTGGTCGTGAGGGGGATGTCGGAGTGGCTCCGCAGGATCATCGCGATCTCCTCGAGCGCGGTGTTGCCCGCACGCTCCCCTACGCCGTTCACCGTGACTTCGCACTGACGGGCGCCGGCGAGCAGGCCGGCCATCGTGTTGGCCGTGGCCATCCCGAGGTCGTTGTGGCAGTGGGTGGAGATGACGGCGTTCTCGATGCCGTCCACGTGCTCCACCAGGTAGCGGATCTTGGCGCCGTACTCCGCCGGCAGGCAGTAGCCCGTCGTGTCGGGGATGTTCACCACCGTGGCGCCGGCCTTGATCACGGCCTCCACCACCCGGGCCAGGTACTCGTTGTCGGTGCGGCCGGCGTCCTCGGCGTAGAATTCCACGTCGTCGACGAACTGCCGGGCGTACTTCACGGCGCGCACGGCCCGCTCCAGGATCTCCTCCCGCGTGGAGTTGAACTTGTAGCGGATATGCGAGTCGGACGTGCCGATGCCCGTATGGATGCGCTTGTGCTTGGCATATTTGAGCGCCTCCACGGCCACGTCGATGTCCTTCTGCACCGCGCGGCTCAGCGCACACACGGTGGGCCAGGTCACGGCCTTGGAGATCTCCACGACCGAGTTGAAGTCGCCGGGACTCGAGACCGGGAAACCGGCCTCGATCACGTCCACGCCGAGCTCCTCCAGCGCCTTCGCCACCTGGATCTTCTCCACGGTGTTGAGCTGGCAGCCGGGAACCTGTTCGCCGTCGCGCAGGGTGGTGTCGAATATGTAGATCCTGTTGCTGTCCATACTATTTGTTCTCGGGACGCAGCTCGCGGACGGCGGCGCCGGTGCGCCAGAGCTCGCTCTCGCGCAGCGCCTTCAGTTCCTTCTCCAGCCCCTCGCGGTAGTCCGGCTTGGAGTTGGAGTCGATGGAACGCTGGGCCTCGTTGCCGCAGGCCACCTCGTTATACAGTTTCTCGAACACGGGCTTGGTAGCGTCGTGGAAGGGACCCATCCAGTCCAGCGCGCCGCGCTGGGCGGTGGTGGAACAGTTGGCGTACATCCAGTCCATACCCTTCTCGGCGAAGAGCGGCATCAGCGACTGCGTGAGCTCCTCGACGGTCTCGTTGAAGGCCTCGGAAGGGCTGTGGCCGTGCTCGCGAAGCACTTCGTACTGGGCCGACAGGATGCCCTGGATGGCGCCCATCAGGGTGCCGCGCTCGCCGGTGAGGTCGGAATAGACCTCGCGCTTGAAATCGGTCTCGAAGAGGTAGCCCGAGCCGATGGCGATACCGAGGGCGAGGGTGCGCTCGAGGGCGCGGCCGGTGGCGTCCTGGTACACGGCGAACGAGGAGTTGATGCCGCGGCCCTGCAGGAAAAGACGGCGCACGGAGGTGCCGGAGCCCTTCGGGGCAACCATAATCACGTCCACGTCCTTCGGCGGGACGATGCCGGTGCGGTCGCTGAAGGTGATGCCGAATCCGTGCGAGAAATACAGGGCCTTGCCGGCGGTCAGATGCTTCTTCACCACGGGCCACTGCTCGATCTGCGCCGCGTCGGAAAGCAGGTATTCGATCACGGTCGCCTTCTCGCAGGCCTCCTCGATGCTGAAGAGGGTCTTGCCGGGCACCCAGCCGTCGCCGACGGCCTTCTCGAAGGTCTTGCCGGCGCGCTGGCCGACGATGACGTTGATGCCGTTGTCCTTGAGGTTGAGGGCCTGTCCGGGGCCCTGGATTCCGTAGCCGATGATGGCGACGACCTCGTCCTTGAGGACCTCGCGCGCCTTTTCAACGGTAAACTCATCGCGGGTGACCACATTCTCGACCACGCCGCCGAAATTCATCTTTGCCATACGTTTGTATTTTATTGGTTTCTTTGTTTCAAGTAATCTTCGAGGATGCCGTGTTCGGCGGAACTGGTGATATGGTCCGGAAAACAGAAGGCCTTGACCACCTCCACCTCCTTCTCGATGAAGCCCACCACCTGCTGCGCGGCGCGCTCGGTGGTGATGGCCCGGAACGTGAAGTGGTGGATGCCCGGGAATTCCGACGGGAACACCGTCAGGCTCTCGATGTTGATGCCGCGGCGGGTGAAGATGTTCGAGATCGAACTCAACAGACCCACCTGGTTCTCGGAGTACACCGAGATGATATACATACTGCTATTCTCCATCGCGGTACCATTCGTCTTTGTTCAACAGGATCTCGTCCAGCCGGCGTCCGCCGGGGACCATCGGATAGACCATCCCCTTCTCGCACACGTGTGCGTCGAGGATGTACGCCTCTTCTGCGTCCAGCATCTCGCGCACCGCATCTTCCAGGCCGGCGCGGTCCTCCACCATCCGGTAGCGGATGCCGTAGGCCTTCGCGATGAGGGAATAGTCGGGATTGAGCAGACGCGTCTGCGAGTAGCGCTCGCCGTAGAAAAGTTCCTGCCACTGGCGGACGTTGCCCAGCCAGTTGTTGTTGAGCAGGACCACCTTGACCGCCGTCTTCTCCTGCATAATGGTGCCGAGTTCCTGGATGGTCATCTGGATGCCGCCGTCGCCCACGAACAGGACGACCTGGCGGTCCGGCGCGCCCACCTTGGCGCCGATGGCGGCAGGCAGGCCGAAACCCATCGTGCCCAGGCCGCCGGAACTGATGAAACTGCGCGTCTGCGCGAAGCGCGAATAACGGGCGCCCATCAGCTGGTTCTGGCCCACGTCGGTGACGATGATGGCCTGGCGGCCGGACAGTTCCGCCACCTTCGACACCACCTCGCCCATATTCACCGGGCCTTCCGCAGGCGCCGTTTCGGGAGCGGCCACGCGGGCGGCCTCCACGGCATCGTAGCGGCGCGCGGACGCAGCCCACTCGTCGTGGAAGGAGAAGCGGATGCGTTCCGTCAGGCGCTCCAGCACCTCGGCGGCATCGCCCAGGATCCCCACCTCGGCGGGGATGATCTTGCCGATCTCGGTACGGTCCACGTCGATGTGGATGACCTTCGCGTTCGGGGCGTACTTGGACGGATTGCCCGTCACGCGGTCGCTGAAACGCATTCCGATTGCGATCAGCACGTCGCACTTCTGCGTCATCATATTGGAGGCGATGTTGCCGTGCATTCCGGCCATACCCACGTAATACGGGAAGTCGGAAGGCAGGGCGCTCAGGCCCAGCATCGTGGAAGCCGCAGGGATGCCACCCTTCTTCAGGAAGGCTTTCAGCTGCTCCTCGGCGTGGGCGAGCACCACCCCCTGTCCGTACACCACGAAGGGGCGTTCCGCCTCGTCGATCAGCTGCGCCGCCTGCTCGATCGCCGCCTCGTCGGCGGGCGCCGGAAGGGCGTAGCTGCGGATGTGCGTGCATTTCTCGTATTCGAACCAGCCCACGCCCACCTGGGCGTCGCGGGTAAAGTCCAGCACCACGGGGCCGGGACGGCCCGTGGAAGCGATATGGAAGGCCTTGGCCACGGCCGTCGCCACCTCTTCGGGACGGCGGATCTGGTAGGTCCACTTGTCGATCGGGCCGGTCATACCCACCACGTCGGTCTCCTGGAAAGCGTCGGTGCCCAGCAGCGCGTTGCCCACCTGGCCCGTGATCACGATCACCGGGGTGGAGTCCACCATCGCGTCGGCCACGCCGGTGATGACGTTGGTGGCGCCCGGACCGGACGTGACGATCACCACGCCGGGACGGCCGGTCGCGCGCGCGTAGCCTTGCGCCGCGTGTATGGCGCCCTGCTCGTGGCGGACCAGGATGTGCCGCAGGCGGTCCTGGTAGCCGTATAGTTTGTCATAGACGGTGATGATCTGGCCGCCCGGATAGCCGAAGACGGTGTCCACCCCTTCGGCGATGAGCGATTCCAGCAGTATTTCTGCTCCTGTAAGTCTCTGTCCCATAGGCGGCTAGTCTTCTATTATACGGATGGCGCCCTTGTCGGCGCTGCTGACCATCGCGGCGTATGCCTTGAGGCTCCTGGACACCTCGCGCTGCCTGAAGGGCGGCGTAAAGGCCTTCCTGCCCCGGGCCTCCTCGGCGCGGCGGCGCTCCGCGAGTTCTTCCGCGGACAGCCGGACGTCGATGCGTCGGGACGGGATGTCGATGGCGATGATATCCCCGTCGCGGACCAGGGCGATCTCGCCGCCGGAAGCCGCTTCGGGCGAAATGTGACCGATGCTCAGACCGGAGGTGCCCCCGCTGAAACGGCCGTCCGTCAGCAGCGCGCACTCCTTGCCCAGGTGCATCGACTTGATGTACGAAGTCGGATACAGCATCTCCTGCATCCCGGGGCCGCCCTTGGGGCCCTCGTAGGTGATGACCACCACGTCGCCGCTGCCCACCTTGCCGCCGAGGATGCCCTCGCAGGCGGCTTCCTGGGAGTCGAACACGCGGGCCGGACCCTCGAAGCGGAAGATGCTCTCGTCCACGCCGGCAGTCTTGACGATGCAGCCGTCGCGGGCGATGTTGCCGAAGAGCACGGCCAGGCCGCCGTCGCGGCTGTAGGCGTGGGCGACGTCGCGGATGCATCCGCCGGCACGGTCCGTGTCGTAGCCGTCATAGTAGTTCTCCTGCGAGGCCAGGACGTTGTTGAAACGCCCGCAGGGCGCCACGAGGAAGGTCCGGCGCGCCTCTTCCGTACAGTTCGGGGAGAGGATGCACCAGCGGTCGATCTCTTGGGCGAGCGTCAGGCCGTCCACGCGCCGCAGCGAGGTATCCACCAGGCCCGCGGCGGCCAGCTCCGCCATAATGGCGACGATGCCGCCCGCACGGCCCACGTCCTGGACGTGGTACTTCGCCGTGTTCGGGGCCACCTTGCAGATGCAGGGAACCTTGCGGGAGAGCATATCGATGTCGGCCATCCTGAAGTCGGCGCCGGCTTCGGCGGCCACGGCCAGCAGGTGCAGTACCGTGTTGGTGGAACCGCCCATCGCGATGTCCAGCGTCATCGCGTTCAGGAAAGCCTCGCGGGAGGCGATGCTGCGCGGCAGCACCGACTCATCCCCGTCGCGATAGTATCTGTAAGCATTCTCCACGACCTGGCGCGCCGCCTTGCGGAGGAGTTCCGCGCGCAGCGCGTGCGTAGCGAGAATGGTCCCGTTGCCGGGCAAGGCCAGGCCGATGGCTTCGGTCAGGCAGTTCATCGAATTGGCGGTGAACATACCCGAACAGCAGCCGCAGCCCGGACAGGCGGCGGATTCGATGCGGGCCACGTCGGCGTCGCTCACCGACGGGTCGGCGGACTTGACCATCGCGTCGATCAGGTCCAGTTTGTCCGGACCCAGCACGCCGGCCTCCATCGGGCCGCCGGACACGAAGACCGTGGGGATGTTGAGCCGCATCGCGGCGATCATCATCCCGGGGGTGATCTTGTCACAGTTGCTGATGCACACCAGGGCGTCGGCCTTGTGCGCGTTCACCATATATTCTACGCTGTCGGCGATGATGTCGCGGGAAGGAAGCGAATAGAGCATACCGTCGTGGCCCATCGCGATGCCGTCGTCCACGGCGATCGTGTTGAACTCTGCGGCGAAGCAGCCCAGCTTCTCGATTTCGGCCTTGACGATCTGGCCCGCCTCGTGGAGGTGGGTGTGCCCGGGCACGAACTGGGTGAAGGAATTGGCGATGGCGATCACGGGCTTTCCGAACTGTTCCCGTTTCATCCCGTTCGCCATCCAAAGCGCACGGGCCCCGGCCATCCTGCGGCCTTCAAAGGTTACACTACTACGATAATCCATAACTAACCGGGGGCAAAAAGCCCGCTTTACGGTCACGAATCTCGGATTTTTTTGTTGAAAAAGCAAGGAACACTGCAAAATATTTTGAAAAAAACTTAAAAATGCTTTACTTTGGGAGGAAATCGCGTTAGTTAGTTTATGAAAATTCTCAAATTCGGCGGTTCTTCGGTGGCTACACCGGAGAGCATTCTCAAGGTAAAGGATATAGTCAGCTCCCGCAGTGAGGCCCCGGTCGTCGTCGTGTCGGCCCTGGGCGGCGTGACAGACCAGCTGATCCGCGCTTCGCGCCTCGCCGAAAAGGGCGACGGCGCCTTCCGCGAGGAAATCGCTGCGCTGCGCGAACGGCACCACGCCCTCTGCCACGCCGTGGTGGACGACGTACCCCGGCAGAACAGCCTTCTGGGGGAACTGGATGCGCTGATCGACCAACTGTACCGAATCTGCGAAGGGGTTTCCCTGCTGCAGGTTCTCCCGCCCAAGACCGCCAACGAGGTGATGAGTTTCGGCGAGCGTCTGTCCGCCCGCATCGTCACGGCCGTCCTTCCCGGCGCCGTCCTGTATGACTCCATCGGATTCATCCGCACCCGCCGGCACGGCAACCGCGACACCGTGGACCAGGCCCTTACTTACGATTTGATACAAGACGCCTTCCGCGACTGGCCGGAACGGCACTGCACGGCCGTCGTGCCGGGCTTCGTCGCCTCCGACGCCGCCACCGGCGAGATCACCACGCTGGGCCGCGGCGGGTCCGACTACACCGCCAGCCTGCTCGCCGCCGCGCTGGACGCCGAGATGCTCGAGATCTGGACCGACGTGGACGGCTTTATGACGGCGGACCCGCGCATCATCAAAACTTCCTACGTCATCGACGAGATGACCTACGAGGAAGCGATGGAGCTGTGCAACTTCGGGGCGAAGGTCATCTATCCTCCCACCCTGTATCCCGTCTGCGCGAAGGCCATCCCCATCCTCATCAAGAACACCTTCAATCCGGAAGCGCCGGGCACCGTCGTCAAGAAGGAATGCCGGCCCGGAAACACCACCATCAAGGGCATCTCGTCCATCGACGACATCTCCCTGATCACCCTGTCCGGCACCTCGATGGTGGGCGTGGTGGGCGTGGACAGCCGCATCTTCACGGCCCTCGCCCGCGAGCAGATCAGCGCCTTCCTCGTGAGCCAGTCCGCCTCCGAGACGGGCATCTCCATCGGCGTGAGCCGCTCCGACGCGGAAACCGCCCGCCAGGTGCTCACCGAAGCCTTCGAGCGCGAGATCTCCCGCGGGGCCATCAACCCGGTGGAAGTACGCACCGAACTGGCCGCCGTGGCCGTGATCGGCGAGAATATGAAGCAGCACGCCGGACTCGCCGGCAAGCTCTTCTCCGTGCTCGGCCGCAACGGCATCAGCGTCATCGCCCTGGCGCAAGGCGCCGCGGAATCGAACATTTCCTTCATCGTGGAGCGCCGCCAGCTGCGCAAGTCGCTGAACGTCATCCACGACAACTTCTTCCTGTCCGAATACCAGGAACTCAACCTCTTCCTCTGCGGAACCGGCACCGTGGGCGGCCGCCTGATCGCCCAGATCGCGCATCAGCGGGAGCAGCTGATGCGTTCGCGCGGGCTCAAAATCAATATCGTGGGCGTGGCCCGCAGCACGAAGGCCGTGTTCGACCGCGGCGGCATCGACCCTGATCACTGGCAGGAAAGGCTGCAGCAGGACGGCATTCCCATCGACGCGGAACGCCTCCGGGAAGAGGTCCTTGCGATGAACATCTTCAACTCCGTGTTCGTGGACTGCACCGCCAGCGCGGAAGTGGCCGCCCTGTACGGCGACTTCTTCGACCACGGCATCTCCGTCGTCGCCGCCAACAAGATCGCGGCCTCGTCGGATTATGCGGAATACCGCCGGCTGAAGGACCTGGCCCGCAAGCGCGGCGTCAAGTGGCTCTTCGAAACCAACGTGGGCGCCGGCCTTCCCATCATCGGCACCATCAACGACCTGTGCAACTCCGGCGACCGCATCCTCAGGATGGAGGCCGTCCTGAGCGGCACCCTCAACTTCATCTTCAACACCATCTCCGCCGACATCCCCTTCAGCGAGACCGTCCGGATGGCCAAGGAACAGGGCTTCTCCGAGCCCGACCCGCGCATCGACCTGTCCGGCAAGGACGTCATCCGCAAGCTGGTCATCCTGTCCCGCGAGGCGGGCTATGAGGTGAACCAGGAAGACGTGGAGAAGCACCTCTTCATCCCGCAGGAGTTCTTCGACTGCAGCGAGGAGGAATTCTGGGCGAAACTCCCCTCCCTCGACGCCGGCTTCGAGGAGCGCCGCCGCGCGCTGGAAGCCGAAGGCAAACGCTGGAGGTTCGTGGCCAAGATGGAGGAAGGCCGCCTGGAAGTGGCGCTGCGCGCCGTGGAGAATATGCACTCCTTCTACGTCCTGGACGGCTCCAACAACATCATCCTGCTCACCACGGAGCGCTACAACCGCCATCCGATGCTCATCCAGGGCTACGGGGCGGGCGCGGACGTGACGGCCGCCGGCGTCTTCGCCGACATTATGAGCATCGCCAACATCTGACAGGCCTATGAAACGGATCAAAGTCTTCGCCCCTGCCTCCATAGCCAACCTTGGCTGCGGGTTCGACATTATGGGAATGGCCCTCGACGAGGTCGGGGACGTGCTTGAAATGACCCTGGACGAGGAAGGAGAGGGTATCTCCATCGAGAACGACACCGACGTCCCCCTTCCCTCGGACATCGAGGACAACGTCATCACCCCGGTGATCCGCAAGTTCTTCGCCCTGACCGGGAAATCCGGCCGGGTGGACGTGCGCGTGCTGAAGAAGATCTTCCCGGGTTCCGGCATCGGTTCCAGCGCCGCCTCCAGCGCCGCGGCGGCCTTCGGCATCAACGAACTGTTCGGCGCGCCCCTGGGCGAGGAGGACGTGGTGGTGTGCGCGATGGAGGGCGAGAACCTCGCCAGCGGCGGCTATCACGCCGACAACGCCGCCCCCGCCGTGATGGGCGGCATCACGCTCATCCGCGGCTACGACCCGCTGGACATCATCAAGCTGCCCGTCCCGGGCAACCTCTACTGCCCCGTCATCCACCCCCACCTGACCGTCTCCACCAAGCAGGCGCGCAGCATCCTCCCCAAGGAGATCCCGATGCACACCGCCGTCACCCAGTGGGGCAACGTGGGCGGGCTGGTGGCCGGCCTCTGCACCGGCAACATCGAACTGGTGGGCCGCTCGATGCGCGATGCCGTGGCGGAACCCTTCCGCAAGCAGTTCATCCCGGGCTTCGACGAACTCCGGGCCAAACTTCTCGGCGCCGGCGCCCTGGCGATGAACATCAGCGGCTCGGGTCCCTCGGTGTTCGCCCTCGCCGGCCGCGGCGACATCGCCCAGCGCGTGGGGGCCATTATGGAGCGGCATTTCGCCCAGCAGGGCATCCTCTCGGAAACTTACGTCGTGAAAGTGTCCAACAAAGGCGCACGCCTCATCGCATAACGCTTATGAAGTACTACAGCACCAACGGAAAAGCCCCCCTCGCCGGCCTGGAGAAGGCGGTGGTCCGCGGACTCGCCGAGGACCGCGGACTCTATATGCCCGAACGCATCCCCTCTCTGCCCGCCGATTTCTTCGCCCACATCCAGACGCTCACCTTCCAGGAAATCGCCTGCACCGTGGCCGACGCCCTCTTCGGCGAAGACGTGCCGCAGAAGGAGCTGCACCGCATCGTGGAGGAGACGCTCTCCTTCGACTGCCCGGTGGTGCCGATCACGCGCAGCATCGGCGCGCTGGAGCTCTTCCACGGCCCCACCCTGGCGTTCAAGGACGTCGGAGCCCGCTTTATGGCGCGCCTGCTGGGGTATTTCACCCGCGCTTCGCTCGACCGCAGGACCGTGCACGTGCTCGTGGCCACCTCCGGCGACACCGGCAGCGCCGTGGCGAACGGTTTCCTGGGCGTGGAAGGCGTGCAGGTGCACGTCCTCTACCCGAAAGGGAAGGTCAGCCCCATCCAGGAAGCCCAGTTCACCACCCTCGGGCAGAACGTCACCGCCCTCGAGGTGGACGGCTGCTTCGACGACTGCCAGGCCCTCGTCAAGAGCGCCTTTATGGACGCGGGACTCACGGAACGCCTGCGCCTGACCTCGGCCAACAGCATCAACGTCGCGCGTCTGCTGCCGCAGAGTTTCTACTATTTCCACGGCTACGCGCAGATGAAGCGGCTCGGCCTCGCCCGGCAGCTGGTCGTGTGCGTGCCGAGCGGCAACTTCGGCAACCTGTGCGCCGGCCTCTTCGCCGCGAAGATGGGCCTGCCGGTGAAGCGTTTCGTGGCGGCGAACAACGCCAACGACGTTTTCTACGAATACCTGCAGACCGGAGCCTATTCTCCCCGGCCCAGCATCCCCACGCTCGCGAACGCGATGGACGTGGGCGACCCGAGCAACGCCGCCCGCATCTTCGACCTGTACGGAGGCGACTGGGAAGCCCTGACGGCCGACATCTCCGGCGCGACCGTAAGCGATGCGGAGATCCGCGAGACCATCCGGGACTGCCGCCGCCAGTACGGCTACCTGCTGGACCCGCACGGTGCCTGCGGCTTCAAGGCCGTGTATCACAACCTCGCCCCGGGCGAGTCGGTGCTGCTGTGCGAAACCGCCCACCCCGCCAAGTTCAAGGACATCGTGGAAGACGCCGCCGGCGAGCGCGTGGAGGTGCCCGAGCGGCTCGCCGCCTTCCTGCGCGGACAGAAGCAGACCGTCCCGATGGGTACGGATTTTGCGGCGTTCAAGGCATATCTCTCCCAACTGAAATAAACGAATCCAACCAATATGAAAGTAGCGATTGTAGGTGTAAGCGGAGCCGTGGGACAGGAGTTCCTGCGGGTCCTCGACGAAAGGGATTTCCCCATTGACGAACTGGTTCTCTTCGGCTCTCCCAGGAGCGCCGGAAGCAAATATACCTTCCGCGGCAAGGAGTATGAAGTGAAGCTCCTCCAGCACAACGACGACTTCAAGGGCGTGGACTACGCCTTCGTGTCGGCCGGAGCCGGGACTTCCAAAGAATTCGCGGAGACGATCACGAAATACGGCGCCGTGATGATCGACAACTCCAGCGCCTTCCGGATGGATCCGGACGTGCCTCTCGTGGTGCCCGAGTGCAACGCGGAAGACGCCCTGGTGCGCCCGCGCGGCATCATCGCCAACCCCAACTGCACCACCATTATGATGGTCGTGGTGCTGAAGCCCATCGAGGCCCTCTCGCACATCACCCGCATCCACGTGGCGTCCTACCAGTCCGCCTCCGGCGCGGGCGCCCAGGCGATGGCCGAGCTGCAGCAGCAGTACAGGGAAATCGTCGAAGGCAAGCCCGTGACGGTCAAGAAGTTCGCCTACCAGCTGGCCTACAACGTCATCCCGCAGGTGGACGTATTTACCGACAACGGCTACACCAAGGAGGAGATGAAGATGTTCAACGAGACGCGCAAGATCCTCCATTCCGACGTCAAGTGCAGCGCGATGTGCGTGCGCATCTCCTCGCTGCGCTCCCACTCCGAGGCCGTTTGGATCGAGACCGAGAAGCCCCTCTCCGTGGAGCAGGTGCAGGCCGCCATCGCCGCCGCCCCGGGCGTGACGCTGCAGGACGACCCCGCCACGCAGACCTACCCGATGCCGCTGTTCACCGGCGGCAAGGACGACGTGTTCGTGGGCCGCGTCCGCAAGGACCTCGCGAACGAGAACGGCACCACCCTCTGGCTCTCCGGCGACCAGATCAAGAAAGGCGCCGCCCTGAACGCGGTGCAGATTGCAGAATATTTAATCTCGCAGAAATGAAAAGGATCCTTTTGACGGCGGCGTTGTGCTGCCTTGCTGCCGGGGCCTTCGCCCAGGACGAATTCAAGTTTTCCGACCACGGGATTTCCCTGCAGGAGATGGTGAAGGAATGGCACGACCAGAACCTGTACACCGCCGGCTGGGACGACAATCCCGGTATCCGCAACTATTTCGTCGGCCTGGCCGACGCCTATCCCACGGATCTTTTCCAGACCGTCGTGCATAAGTTCCTTGGTTTCGACGTGGATAATGCATTCGACGAATTCATCCTGGACGAGAGGAACGGCTATGTAGCCGCCGGCCTGTGCACGGAACTGTCCTGCTCCGTGCAGATGTGCTACTGGCGCTGTGGCGACGGCTCCCGCCTCATCGGCGTGGCCGTGCAGGGTTACGAGTATTCGGACGAGGAGATGGAACCGGATGAAGACGGTGAATACGGGCACTGGACGGTCTGCTTCAACGACCTCGCTTTCTTCCGCGTCCTGCAGGACGAGCTGATCTGGCGTCCCGTCCCGGCCAGGGAACTCTGCGGACGGGATTACGATTTCAAGGAGTATTACGTCGAACTCCCCCGCAGCGGCAAGGACATCCGGATGACGGACAACGACGGCGAGATCACGCTCCTCAAGTGGGACGGCGCCCGCTTCAGCGTCACCAAGCCGTGACCGACGGAAAGGCCTGCACCATTGACGCGGTACTGCCCTGGGTGGACGGAAGCGATCCCGTCCTGGCGGTGCGCCGCAGTCAGTATGCCGGCGGAGGCGAACTGTCCAACGAGGAAGTGGGCGGCAGCAGCCGGTATGCTTCCGTCGGGGAGATCCGCTGGTGCGTGGCCTCCCTGCTGCGTTATGCGCCGTTCATCCGCAAGGTCTTCATCGTCACGGACGGGCAGGACCCGAAACTGGACGGGATGCTGCGCGAGCACTTTCCGGACCGCACAGACGATGTGGTGGTCGTGGACCATCGCGTCATCTTCCGGGGCCGGGAGGAGGCGCTGCCCACCTTCAACTCCAATTCCATCGACACGCTGATCTGGAACATCCCGGACCTCGCGGAGCGTTTCATCTACCTCAACGACGACTATATGCTTGTCCGCCCCACCCTGCCGGAAGACTATTTCCGCGGAGACAAGGTGGTCTGCTACGCCAAGCGGTTTCCGGCCCGGTTCGTCCGCCTGCTGCGCGCCCTGAAGCCCGGACACGTCGGCTACAAGGCCTCGATGCTGCGGGCGCTGGACCTGATGGGCGGCGGAAGTCACATCATCAATCTGGGCCACGCGCCCTGCCCGATGCTGAAGAGCTGGTTCGCACGCTGGGCGGAAGAGCGCCCGGATATGGTGTCGCTCAACCTGCGGGACAAGTTCCGCACCGTGGAACAATTCGAGGCGCAGGAACCCTTTTATCTGGATATGGAGCGTCAGGGCCGGCTCATCCTCATTTCCGATCTCGAGGCGTCGATGTGCTTCAAGCGCAGGAACGTGCCCGGCTACGTGGACGGGAAACTGCGGGAATTCGACGCCGACAGGACCCGCAAGTTCGTCTGTTTCAACGCATTGAACCTCTGTACCCCGGACGAGGTCTCCCAGGTGTCCACCTGGCTGGACCGGCGGATTTTCGGATAAGTTTGCCTCGTCCCGCTTTTTTTCGTAACTTGCACCCGGTTAGTTAGTTTTGTATTATGACGGAAGGCAAGGCCATCATCCTGCTGCACTGCCCGGACCGGCAGGGCATCATCACCGACATTACGGGATTCATCACCCGCAACCACGGCAACATCGTTTACATCGACCAGTACGTAGACACCATCGAGGGGCATCTGTTTATGCGCATCGAGTGGGAGCTCAAGGGATTCTTCATCCCCCGCGAACACATCAAGGAAGTCATAGACGAGCTGTTCGCCGAGCGCTATGAGATGACCTCCAGCATCTTCTTCAGCGACGAGCGGCCGCGGATGGCCATCTTCGTGAGCAAGATGAGCCACTGCCTCTACGACCTGCTGGCCCGCTACCGGGCGGGAGAATGGGACGTGGACATCCCCTGCATCGTCAGCAACCACGAGGACCTTCGTTTCGTGGCCGACCAGTTCGGCATCCCCTTCCACGTGTGGAGCATCGCTCCGGACAAGTCCAACCGCGCCGAGGTGGAGAAGGCCGAGATGGAACTGCTGCACGCCGAGCGCATCTCCTTCATCGTGCTCGCACGCTATATGCAGGTCATCAGCGACGAGATGATCGCGGAATATCCCCACCACATCATCAACATCCACCACTCCTTCCTGCCGGCCTTCGTGGGCGCGAAACCCTACCACCAGGCCTACGAGCGCGGTGTCAAGATCATCGGCGCCACGAGCCACTATGTCACGCGGGAGTTGGACGCCGGCCCCATCATCGAGCAGGACGTGGTGCGCATCACGCACAAAGACACGCCCGACAGCCTGGTGCTGAAAGGGCGTGACCTGGAGAAAATCGTCCTGAGCCGGGCCGTAACCAAGCACATCGAGCGCAAGATCCTCACCTACAAGAACCGCACGATCGTATTCGGGTAATCTTTTACAGTACCCGCAGCACGGTGACGCCGAGGATGCGTCCGTTCGCCTGCAGGTAGGCCTCCAGGGTGCGCGGTTCCACGACGACCTTTTTAGCCGCCGAGGAGGCGTGGATGAAGCCCAGGCGGTCGCCGGGCTTTTCGCGGTAGGCGATGACGACGTGCGAGTAGTCCAGCCCCTCGATGGAGGTGGCGAAGCACAAGATGTCGCCGCTGCGGATGTCAGTTTCCGCGGCGGCCAGTTTTTCCTTCGGAAGATAATACCGCACGTATCCGTCCAGGCGCTCTTCGACCGTGCGGATGCGGCGGAGGTTCGCCTGCGCGTCCTGCGACTCCCCGGCCAAGGGCGCATAGCTGCCCGGATGCTCTGACATATACCGGACCGGGCGCGGGTCCGCCACGCCGCCCAAGCTCTGCGTGATGTCCTCGAAGAGTCCGTCCCGGACCCCCTGCCGGATCCAGTCCGAGGTGTAATGAAGCCGCGAAGGGTAACCGTCGATGACGCCGTCGCGGTAGCGCGAGCGGACAATCGTAACGGCCAGGTCCTCGAAGGTGGCGTCCGCCCCGCAGCGGCGCGCCGTGTTCACCAGTCCCAGGCAGTTCTCCGCGAAGAGGATGCAGTCGGTCTTGGTGAGGAAGATGCGCAGACGCTCTTCCCTTCCCTCCTGCGTGCCGGCCACATAGGGTTGTCCCAGCATCTGCCGGGCCGCCCGGATCATCAACTCCGACGGACTCTCCCGGTCCGCCACGGGGGCAAGGTCTCCCAGGATGATTTCGCCCAGGGCGATGTCCTCGGCCCCGGACACATACGGAGTCGTCCCGGCAGGCTGCGCGTGCAGGCACAGCGTCGCGAAAGCCGCCAGGCAGAGCGGCAGGAGCCCTCTCATCGGAGTGCTCCGCTAGTTATCGTTTTCCGAGGCGCCGAGACTCTTCAGGAACTCGCCCACCTCCTCGAAGATGCCGGGGACCTGCTCACCGATTTCCTCGACGGTGGAGGACATGCTGTTGAAGCCCGCCTTCACGGCAGTCTTGAAATACTTGGCAGAGGCGTCGCGGAAACGTTTGATCTCGTCCTGGGTGAGGGAGCCCTTCTTGTCCAGAAACTCCTTGTAGAGTTTGTCGAACTTCTCGTTGGACTTCACCCACTGGTCCTGGGTGTAGTTGTCGCCGTTCTTCTCCACGGTGGCGGCAAGGGCTTCCATCCGGCCGGGCAGGCTCAAACGGTCGCAGGAGGCGGCGAGCAGCAGCGCGCACAGCGCCGCAAGCATCAAGGCAAGGAATCTGTTCATATGCGATTTGTTTTGCACAAATATAACAATTTTGTATATTTGTCACGAGGCTGCATAGAAAGTTCCTATTTACTCTTCCTGAGATCTTTACTTTCCGCAGTCTCTTTTTTTATTGACCACTATGAATCCGATTCTCATACAGTTCTTCAAGGCGGCCGTCCCCGGCGCCCCGGCCGCAGCGGATCCCGCCAGGCTGCAGGCAGATGCGTTCAAGTGCGGATACCTCATCCACCCCGACCTGCTGAACACGGACCTGGAGGCCTTCATCGCCCGCCAGACGGCGGACCCGAACGCCACCTTCTACAAGCGCTGGGAGGATATGATGTCCAAGAACCGGCTCGAACTGCTGCTGGACCAGATCCGCCACTATGCCAGCACCTACGGGACAGGCTTTACGCAGCCGGGCAACGGCTACGTGCCCAACGACGGCGCCGAGGCGCCGGATTTCAAGGAACTGACCTTCATCGCCCCCATCAGTGAAGAGGAACTGTATGCCCGTTGCCTCAAACTGGTCCAGAGCGGCGCCGCGCTCAAGTCGGAAACGGTCAAAGTGGTCTGCGAAGCCATTACGGACCACCTCTCCAAGCATCCTGAAGAGCCTTTCGAAATCGACTCCGTCCGCAACCGCGAGGCGCTCAGCATCCTCTGCAAGGCGCTGGGCCGCCGGCCTTCCGCGCCCGTGGACCTGCTGCGCTACATCCTGTACGAGGCCACCGGGGAAACCCTGCTCATCCAGTCGCAGGATATGCTGGCCACAGTCCGCGAAAATGCGGAGAAATTCGATTTCCGCCAGCTCTCCCAGGCTGAACTGGACGCCTTGGCCAGCATCTTCTACCGTTTCAAGAACCTCTTTCTGGCCTTCCGCACGCAGGAGGATTATGACCGCAAGCGGAACGCCTACATCCGGAAACCTTCCTTCAACCGGGCGGTAATCAACCGCATCCGGCGCGCCGCTCCCCGGCTGCACGTCCCGATGAAGTTGGGCTTCTGGGAAGGCCTGCTCGCCGCCGACGTGAGCGAGGAACAGCTGCGCGCAAGGCTCGACGGCGTGTCCAACTTCAAGCTGGTCACCTTGTTGCAGACCATCCGCGAGCGTCTGCTCACCGAACCCGGCGCCCCGCTGATGTACCTCATCCGCAACGGTAGCGTGTGGCTGAAAGACGCCCCGCAGCGCAGCGGACGCCAGGAATATCTGGAGATGCTGGAGCGCGTGCTGCACGAACGGCTGGTCCGGAATCTCTCGGCGAAAGCGTGCAGTGTACGCTTTCCGGAGCAGCTGGTCCTCACCTGCCCCGCATCGGAAAAGAACTTCGTGGGAAGCATCCCCTTCGGCTCCTGCTACAGGATGAGCGACCACAACTTCTTCGGCATCTACTGGCGCCAGGAGTGGGGCTGCCACGACTTCGACATCAGCTTCGTGGACTGGAGCGGCGCCAAGACCGGCTGGAACGCCGCCTACAACACCGGGGAGACCTTCTACTCCGGCGATATGACCGAAGCCGACCCGGAAGCCAGCGAACTGATGTATTGCCGCGAAGGCTGTCCGGACGGTACCGTCTATTGCAGCCGTTACAACGGAAAGGAAGGCAGCCGCTTCCGCTTCTTCTTCGGACGGCAGGACATCGTGAAGGTGACGGAGAATTATATGGTGGACCCGAACGCCAAGGTGGTGGACGAGGAAGTGGTCTCCGACCGTCGGGAAAAGATGCTCGCCGTGGTGAGCGGCGGCTGGATCTTCCTGATGGACCTCGCCACGGGCCGGGGCCGCGTGTCGTCCGGCAAGGACGCCGGACGCAAGGAAGCCGTCATCGCGCGCAAGGCGCGCTGCTTCCTGTCGCTGCGCGAACTCCTGCTGGAAGCCGGCTTCACGGAAAACGCCGACAATCCTCAGCTCGACCTCACGGAGCTGAAGAAGGACACCCTGCTCGCGCTCTTCGCCTGAGTTACTTGATCAGCGCGCGGCCGGTGCGGCCGTCGATGCAGATCTGCAGGTCTTCGTCGAAATGAACCTGGCGCAGGTACTGCGTCTCGAACTCGGCACTCATCGCATCCAGCCGGGCGGCGTCGAAGCACTCGCCGGTGCGGGCGAACGGATTCACGTTCACGTAGCCCGCGTTGAAGGAAGTCATATTCTGGAAGAAGTGCGTGCCCTGGCTGGGATCCACGCGGAAGTGGTCCAGGCAGCACTCCACGATGGCGCGCGCCTCGGAAATGTCGCTCCACTGCACCGGCACGCCCAGCGACGGGATGCTGGAACCCCAGCGCCCGTAGCCGACCAGCACGTAATTGCGGTTCTGCGCACGCATCCGGTTGTTGAGTTCCCGGAGCTCGGCAGCCATCTGATGCGTTTTCAGCGTATCGAAGCCCGATTCGCGCAGGTACACGATGTCCCGCACCCCCTTGATCCAGCCCGGACCGATGGCGCTACCCGAAGAGACGATGGCACCGTCCGTATCCACGCCGCTCCAGTCCACTTCGGCGCCCAGCCCGTCGGCCGAGATGGGCCGCACCTGCAGGACGTTGAAGATGGCGGGGCTGTCGGGGCCCACGTCCAGGTTCGCCGCGAACTCGATCTCCACGCCGCAGCGGACTTCCCGCTGCATAATGTCCAGCAGTTCGTTCAAGATGTCGGCGAGGGGGAAGGTGTTGTATTTGAGGATGTGGGCGAAGGTCACGAACTTCGGGCCCTGCGGGACCGGCGAGTCCACCATCCGCATATTCTCGTAATCGTAGGTCGAGACCACCTTGCCGAAAGCGCGGAAGCGTCCGCAGTCCGTGACCGGGATGCGGTCCAGGTTCACCGCGTCGTCCACCGAGGTCTTGAACTTGTCCGGCTGCAGGTCCAGGGCGAACATCGCCTGCTGGGTCTCGCTCATCACCAGTTCCGGCGTGGAGGTCTGCAGGACGTTGCGCGGGTACTTCGGCGAGAATCGCAGCACCTGGTCGCCGTCCACGACGGCCTTGCCCAGGCCGAAGGCCAGCTTGGCCACGCCGTCTTCCGGCTTCTCGTAACCCAGCGGATAGAAATTGACCGAACGGGCCACGCCCGAGAAGGTCGGGAAGAAGTAGCCTCCGTCCTCGCTGCCGCAGATCTCCTGAAGGACGATCGACATCTTCTCCTCCGAGAGCACGTTGGCCGTAGCGGTGATGTAGCCTCTGGACGAAGCGAAATACACGGAAGCATAGACACTCTTGATCGCCTTGGAGAGCAGGCGGAGCTCCTGATCCTCATTCTCCGTGTGCGGGATCATATAGGTCGAATAGACACCCGCAAACGGTTGATAGTAAGAATCTTCCAATTTAGAGGACGAGCGTACTGCCAGCGGCTTCCGCACATTGCGGATGAATACGCGCAAGGCGTCGGTCAGCTCCTGCGGGAGCGTGGAGGCCACAAATTCCGACAGGATCTCGGCGTCCGAGAGGTCAGAGTTGATGACGAATTTCAGACCGTTCTCACGGATGAAACGATCGAAGAACTCGGTAGTGATCACGAGCGTCCGCGGCACCAGCACGCGCACGTCCTCCCATTTGTCATACAAGTCGTATTTCTGCAGGATGTGGTTCAGGAAGGCCAGGCCACGCGCCTTTCCTCCCATAGACCCCGACCCGATCCGGGCAAACCAGATGGCATCATTGTAGGAAGCGGCATCGAAGCGGGCCACCACGCCGAGCCCCTGGCCGATGCGGTAGTCGCGGATCATCCGCAGGTTCATCTCGCGCACCTCGGCCACGTCCTCGTCGGAATGGATATGGATCGGACGGAAGAGGTCGCCGATCGAGAAGATACCGCGCCCGTAGAACCAGCGGGAAATATAATTCTTGTTGGAAAGCTCACGCAGGTCGTGGTCGGACATCCGGGCAATCAACTGCTCGAACTCGTAGAGGTTGTGCGCCCGGGCGGTCACCCGCCCCGTCCCGGGATCGGTCAAGACGAAATCACCGAAACCGAATTCGCGTCCGATGTATTCCGACAACTCCTGGGTGAGGGTCTTGGAGCGCTTGTGCACGAAGCCCACCCCAAGCTGGGCGGCTACGGAGCGCATGCTCTCCTGCGAGGACTGCATCAGGAACGGCAGCGTCGGATCTTCTTTCCGGACCAGGCGGCACAGGTCGATGCCGGCGTCGATTTTCTCGTCTTCCGGCCGGTCGCCCTTGTGGACGACGAAGCCGATGTCGGAGATGATGCCCAGAATGTTGGCCTTGTATTTCTGGTAATAGTTGTAGGCCTCGTCGTAGCACGTGGCCATCAGGATCTTGGGGCGGGCTCGCTTGCGTAGGAACTGCTGTTCCTCGTTCAGCGCGTCGCGCACCGCCTCGCTGTTCTGCTGGAGCACCAGCTTGTACAGCAGGGGCAGGTAAGTCGAATAATAGCGCACGGAATCTTCCACAAGCAGGATGACGCGGGCCCCCATCTGCAGGCAGTCGTGCTCGGCGTTGAGCTTGTCCTCCAGCAGTTTGATGATGGCGATGAGCACGTCCGTGCTGTTGTTCCAGCAAAAGACGTAGTCGATGCCCTCGTGGTCATGGTCCGCGATTTTCTGATAAATCTCCCGGGAGAAGGCGCTCAACAGGACGATCGGGGTGTCCGGCGCGAGTTTCTTGGCCTCCAGCGAGAAACCGAACGCATCCAGCTTCCCGACGTTGTACATCGTGATGATGAGGTCGAAACCGTTGTCCCGTTCGAGGATCCCGATGGCATCCAGGGTGGACTCGGCCCGCACGATGGCGGGCGGGTTGCTCAGGTTGAGCTCCGCATACTCCTGGGTGATCTGGGCCTCGATGTGCCCGTCCTCCTCGAGGGAGAAACTGTCATAATTGTTACAAACCAGGAGGATCCGTCGAATCCTCCTGGCCATCAGTTTGGTATAATCCGTGTTGTTGCTCATATTCTATCAGACCAATCCCTGGTCCACCATCGCATTGGCGACCTTGATGAAGCCGGCAATGTTGGCACCCTTGACGTAGTTGATATATCCGTCCTCCTCGGTGCCGTACTTGATGCAGGCGGCGTGGATGTCGGACATGATCCGGTGCAGGTGCTCGTCCACTTCTTCGGAGGTCCACTTCTGGCGGATGGAGTTCTGGGTCATCTCCAGACCGGACGTCGCCACGCCGCCGGCGTTGGACGCCTTGCCCGGCGAGTAGAGCATCTTGTTCGCCTGGAAGATGGCGATGGCTTCCGGCGTGGAGGGCATGTTGGCCCCCTCGACGACGCACCAGCAGCCGCCCTTCACCAGGTTCTCCGCGTCGGCCTTCTCGATCTCGTTCTGCGTCGCGCACGGGAGGGCGATGTCGCAGGGGATGCGCCAGGGGCGCTCGCCCGGGAAGTACTGGGCTTTCGGGTATTTGGCTGCGTATTCCTTGATGCGGCCGCGGCGGATATTCTTGAGCTCGAGCACGAACTTGTGCTTCTCCTCGTCGATGCCGTCCGGGTCGTAGATGAAGCCGTCGGAGTCGGACAGGGTCACGACCTTGGCGCCCAGGCGCATAGCTTTCTGGGTGGCGTACTGGGCCACGTTGCCGGAACCGGAGATCACCACGGTCTTGCCCTCGAAGGTCTCATTGCGCGTGGCGAGCATCTCCTGGGCGAAGTAGCAGACGCCGTAGCCCGTGGCTTCCGGACGGAGGAGGCTGCCGCCCCAGGCGAGGCCCTTGCCGGTCAGCGTGCCGGTGAACTCGTCGCGCAGGCGCTTGTACTGGCCGAACATATAACCGATTTCGCGGCCACCCACGCCGATGTCGCCGGCCGGGACGTCCGTATCGGCGCCGATGTGGCGCTGCAGCTCGGTCATGAAGCTCTGGCAGAAACGCATCACCTCGGCATCGGATTTGCCGCGGGGGCTGAAGTCGGATCCGCCTTTTCCGCCGCCCATCGGGAGGGTGGTCAGGGAGTTCTTGAAGGTCTGCTCGAAGGCGAGGAACTTCAGGATGCTGAGGTTCACGCTCGCGTGGAAGCGGATGCCGCCCTTGTAGGGGCCCAGGGCGCTGTTCATCTGCACACGGTATCCGCGGTTGATGTGGATCTCGCCCTTGTCGTCGGTCCAGGGGACGCGGAATATGATGACCCGCTCCGGCTCGACCATACGCTCAAGGATCTTGAGATCCATCAGATAAGGGTAAGAGGTGACATAAGGCGCTACACTTTCCACCACCTCCCGGACAGCCTGGTGGAATTCCTTCTCGCCAGGATTGCGCGCGACCAGCTCATCCATAAAGCGGTCGACGTAGTTCTGTGTGAATTTGTCCATAATGAGGGATAATAACTAACCGGATTCAAATATAAACAAAATATTTTAAAAACATTACCCTTCTTCGGGGTTTTTTCTTCCCGCAGCCGCATATCGCCGCAAGCGAAACAACCTGTAGCTCCGGCGGCAGGCAGGCTTGCCCCTTCTAACCTTCCGTTCGCTTCGCTCACTCCATCCCTCCCACGCCTGACGGCGCGGGCCCCTCCCGTTCATAAGCCACGGGCGGCTACGGTTCTCAGGGGCAACCTGCCTGCCGACCTACGCCTTTCAAGCTAGTATTCCAGGGTATTGCGAGCGAAACGCTCTTTTGTCGTTTCGCGTAGCGGCGTCCAAATAAGCTTCGTGTACTGAAAAAATGTCAGTAGCTTTGACAAAATGTCTTGATTATCAATGATTTATAGGTGGTTTTTGGACAAAATGACGCAAAATCGCAGGTGGTCCGAGGATTGTAATCTTGTAAAGCGTCCCCCGGTCGGGACAAGATTAAAACGTTAAACGACTTTTAAAATGATAGGAGATTTGATTATGTATCCCGTTAGAAAAAATCAGGCTTGGATTCCGAGCATTTTCGGTGACCTGTTCGACGATTTCGCAGTAATGCCTGCAAAGCAGTTTGCCTCCCCTGCCGTCAACATCAAGGAGACCGACAAGGACTTCCAGATCGAGATTGCCGCTCCGGGAATGACCAAGGACGACTTCGCCATCCGCGTGGACAACGACGAGGAACTGGTGATTGCGCTGGAGAAGAAGCACGAGAACAAAGAAGAGAAGAAAGGTGAGAATTACCTCCGCCGCGAGTTCTCCTACACGTCCTACCATCAGGCCTTCACGCTCCCCGAGAACATCGACGTGGAAGCCATCAAGGCCAATATGACCAACGGCGTGCTGGGCATCGTCCTCCCGAAGAAGACCCCCGAGAAGCAGATTCCCGCTTCGCGCCACATCGCCATCGAGTAAATTCGGATTTCCCTCCCCGAAAAAGGTCCCGCGGCATCCCCGCGGGACCTTTTTCATTTCCGGTCGAAGACGATGGAAAGGATGGCGCAGAGGCCCATCAGGAAGGGATAATAGAGGAACGGGATGATGGCGGCCGGCGAAATGCCCGCCAGGCCGGCGGCCATAAGCAGCTGCGCCCCGTACGGGATCAGCCCCTGCACCAGGCAGGAGAAGGTGTCCAGCAGGCTGGCGGTCTTCTTCGGCGGGACGCCGAAACGCTGCGAGATGTCGTGCGCGATGCCGCCGGTGGTGATGATGGCCACGGTATTGTTGGCCGTGCAGAGGTTCGCCAGGCTCACGATGCCGGCGATGGCCGCCTCGGCGCCGCGCTTGCCGCGGACGCCCCGCGACAGCCCTTCGATGATCAGGTCCAGGCCGCCGCCGGCGCGGATCAGTTCCAGCAGGCCGCCGGCGAGCAGCGTCACGATAATCAGGTCCGACATCCCGGCCACGCCTTCCCCGACCGCGCCGAGCCACCCCGTCCAGTCCAGGCTGCCCGTCAGGAAACCAATCAGTGCCGCGGCGGCGATGCCGGCGGAGAGCACCAGGGTCACGTTCAGCCCGCAGAGTGCCAGCACGATGATCAGCAGGTAAGGGAGCGCGCGATACCATTCCGTCGTGGTGGCGGCGGGCGTTTCCACCACCTGTCCGCCCCGGATGAAATAGATGACGGCCACGGCCAGGAAGGCCGGCAGGACGATGCGCAGGTTCGCGCGGAACTTGTCGCGCATCTCGCAGCCGGCGGCCCGCGTGGAAGCGATGGTGGTATCGGAGATGAAGGAGAGGTTGTCGCCGAAGAAGGACCCGCCTACGACCACCGCGGCCATATAAGGGGCCGCAATGCCGCACTGGGCGGCGATGCCCGTTCCGATCGGCACCAGGGCCACGATGGTGCCCACGCTGGTCCCCATCGCCATCGAGATGAAGCAGGCGGTCACGAACAGCCCGGCAAGCAGCCAGCGGGGCGGCACGGCAGCGAGCATCAGCGAGACGGTGGCGTCCACCGCCCCGATGCTCCGGGCCGTCTGGGCGAAGGCGCCCGCCAGCAGGAAGATCCAGATCATCAGCAGCACGTTGGGATGTCCGGCGCCGCGGGAGAACGCCGCCAGGCGTTCCGTCAGCGGCCCCTTCGCCACGGCGATACCGTACACGCCGGCCAGCAGGAACGCCGCCGAGACGGGCACCTTGTAGAAGTCGCCCGCCACCACGGAAGAGACGAGATACACCAGCAGGAACACCGCCAGCGGACTGATGGCCAACAGGCCCCGGGACACACTGCCTTTCACCTTTTTGCGTCTTTGTAGATGCAAATATAAATATTTTCCTTATCTTTGATTTCTACTAGAACTGATGTTTATGACCAGATTGCTGACCTTGCTGCTCGCGGCCGCAGCCATATCCACCTGCGGAGCCAAATCCCCCTTCCCCGTCCAGGAATTCGCCACCCCCAACGGAGGAAAAGTCCAGGTGACGATGATTCACCACGGCTCCATCGCCCTGAGCTACAAGGGGTTCAATATCCAGGTGGACCCTGTGGCCAAAATGGGCCAGGCCACCGTCGATTATTCCTCCTTCCCCAAGGCGGACTGCATCCTGGTCACGCACGAGCACGGCGACCACCTGGATCCCGACGCCATCGCCGCGCTGTCCAAGGCTGGCACCCGCGTGCTGCTCAATGCCGCCAGCCGTGACAAGCTCGGCAGCGGCGAGGCCGTCGCGAACGGCGACACGTTGAAGGTCGGCTCGGTAGGCATCGTCGTGGTTCCCGCCTACAACATCACGGAAGACCATCTGCAGTTCCATCCCAAGGGCAACGGCAACGGCTACATCCTCGACTTCGACGGCCTGCGCATCTACGTGTCGGGCGATACCGAGGACATCGACGAAATGTCCACCTTCGGGCCCGTGGACGTCGCTTTCCTGTCGGCTAACCAGCCCTACACGATGACGACGACCCAGTGCATCGAGGCCGCGATGACCATCCACCCCAAGGTTCTCATTCCTTACCACCTCTCCGACACCGACGTGCAGGAGATCAAGACGGTGCTCGATTCCAACGACTCCGGCATCGAGGTCCTCTTCTTCGAAGAACTCCGCTAGGCGATGAAGGTCGGCCTGATCGTCGCATTGGACAGGGAATATGAGGCCCTGCTCCGCTCCGGCATCCCGGATGTCGTCCGCTCCGGCATCGGCAAGGTGGGCGCCGCCCGCACGGCCACGGAGATGATTCTGCACGACAAGCCCGACTGCATCGTCAATTCCGGCTGCGCCGGCGGCCTGGCCCCGTCGGTGAACGTCTGCGACATCGTCGTGGGCGCCCAGACGGCCTATCACGACGTTTGGTGCGGCGAAGGCAACCTGCGTGGCCAGGTGCAGGGCCTGCCGCAGCGTTTCGACGCCGACCCCGCCCTGCTGGCCGCGGCAAGCAGCCTGCAGACGGAGAGTCCCCTGCACAGCGGGCTCATCTGCACGGGCGACCAGTTCATCAGCACCGGGGAAGAAGACGCGCAAATCCGTTCGCTTTACCCCGACGCCCTGGCCTGCGATATGGAGTCCGCCGCCATCGCACAGGTGTGCCTGCACTACGGCGTGCCCTTCCTGAGTTTCCGCATCATCAGCGACACCCGCAGCGGCGGGGACAACCGTTTCTCCGCCTACACCGACTTCTGGGAGCGGATCGCGGACGGCTCGTTCTCCTTCCTGAGGCAGCTCCTCGAAAAGCTATGAAGACGATTCCGAGTTTCACCATCAACCACGAGAAACTGCTGCGGGGCATCTATGTCTCCCGCAAGGACGCCGTCGGCAGCGAAACCGTCACGACCTTCGACATCCGGATGAAGGAGCCCAACCGCGAGCCCGCGCTGGACCAGGGCGCCATCCACACCATCGAGCATCTGGCCGCCACCTACCTGCGCAACCACCCCGTGTGGGCCGACCGCATCGTCTACTGGGGGCCGATGGGCTGCCTGACCGGCAATTATCTCCTGATGCGCGGCGACCTTGCTCCCGCCGACATCCTTCCGCTGATGCGCGAGACCTTCCGCTTCATCGCGGAGTACGACGGCCCCATACCCGGCGCCGCGCCGCGCGACTGCGGCAACTGGAGGCTGCACAATCTGGCCCTGGCGCGCCTGGAAGCCGCCAGATACCTCCGCGAGGTGTTGGACGTCGCCACGGAGGAGAATCTCAATTATCCTGAATAGTCCCCGGAAAGGAATCAGTGGACGGCTTTCGGATGGCGTCCGGAGAAGATCCGTTGCGGCAGTTCCATCGCCAGGATGATGCCGAGCACGATGCCCACGGCCGCCCTGACGGCGACGAGGCCGCTGCCGAGCGCGAGTGCGGCTTGGCCGGACACCAGATAATAGGTGCACCAGAAAATGCCGGCTCCGGGCACAAGCGGGAAAATGCCGCAGAGCAGGAATACCTGCGCGGGGCATTTCTGCCAGGTGGCGGCGATACGGGCGATCACACATACCAGGACCGAGGAGAGGACAAGGGCGCCCGTCGAACCGAAGGCTGCATAACGCACGAGCGCAAGATAGAGGCACCAGCCGGCGGCACCGGCCACGCCCGCGGTGGCATATTGGGGACGAGGCACACCGTACAGGGCTGCGAATGCGAAAGTACCGATAAAAGCGGCAACTGTCTGGATCAGGAGCGGTGCCGTCTGCGGGCTGACCGTCATCCCCTGCAGGGCGAACACGCCGCCCGAAATCCAACCATCCAGCATAAAAGTGAAAGCCACGCCGAAAGCGATGCAAACGAATCCCAGCATCGCGTCGGTCAGGCGGGTCAGGCCGGCAATGTAATCGGAATTCGCCAGGTCACGCACTCCGTTCACAAAGGGCACACCGGGCACCAACGGCATCACCGAACCGATGATCATATTGCTCAGGTTCGCACCGAAACCAATCCTATGGAAGATTCCACATAAAAGCGAGACTAGCAGTGCGTTGCTGATTCCGCCGACAATCTTGGAAAGATAGCGCCCGCTGACGAAGAGGATATAGGCATAAAGCAGAGCCCCGATAACGAAACACGCGGCGCAATCCAGCAGACTGCCGCCGAACACGGCGCAGAAACCGGCCGATCCCAAGGCGGAGCCGAGGATGCGCTCCCAGGCCGGTTTGGGCGCGGAATTGCGGATGATGCGCAGACGCTCCCGGGCCTGCTCCAGGGAACACATACCGTTGGAGATGTCGTAACTCAGGCGGTTGACCGCCACCACCTTCGAAAACTGGATGCCCCGGATCGGAATGAATTCGACATTGGCATAGGTCTGGGCCTGTCCTCCGCTATGGCGGACCTTGTTCATCGTTCCTGTCGTGAAGATTCCGTTGCTGATGACGAAGAAGCTTCCCGAATCAACGCCGTAATGCGACGCAATCCGGGCCATAATGTCCTCCACGCGGGAAATTTCCGCCCCGTTTTCAAGCAGAATGTGCCCCGCCTCAGCGGCTACCTCCAGCACTTCAGACAGGTTTACTGCCTTCCTTTGTTCTTCCATACCGCAAAAATAGTCAAAAAAACCATTACATTTGTAAAGAGATGAATATCCGCAAAGCCATTCCCGACGACCTGCCCACGCTGCGGGAAATCTTTGCCGCGGCTAAGCGCATTATGCGCGCCGACGGCAATCCCTCCCAGTGGCCCGGAGCCTATCCCGACGACGCGGCCGTCCTGCGCGACCTCGCCGGGGGCTGGGGCTACGTCTGCCTGGACGAAACTGGACGGCCCGGCGCCTACTTTGCGATGATTCCGTCCCCCGAGCCCACTTACGCGCAAATCTACGACGGCGCGTGGCTGGAAGACACGCGCCCCTACCTGGTCATCCACCGGATCGCCAGCCTGCCGGAGCTCCACGGCGTATTCGAAGCCCTGACCGGCTTCGCTTCCGGGCACTGTCCGAACATCCGTATCGACACCCACCGCGACAACCGCATTATGCAGCACAACCTGCTCAAACACGGATTCTCCTACTGCGGCATCATCTATCTCGCCAACGGCGACGAACGCCTCGCCTACCAACGCATTCAACGGATATGAAACACCTCGCCCTATACACCCTGCTGGCCCTGCTGACCATCCCCGCGGCAGCCACACCGGCCATCCAGAACGTCGACGGCCGCAAGACCGTTTCCCTGGACGGAAGCTGGAACGCCATCGTGGACCCCTACGAGAACGGCTATTACAGCTATCGGATGCAGCCGATGCCCGTAGGATCCACCTTCTTTGCCGACAGGCATTTCTTCGACGACCCTACGCAGCTGGTGGAATACGACTTCGACGCCTCGGGTACGCTGGAAGTCCCGGGCGACTGGAACACCCAGCGCGAAAAGCTGTATTACTACGAAGGCACCGTCTGGTACCGCCGCCTCTTCGATGCGGACCCGCAGCCCGGCCGGCGCTACTTCATCCACTTCGACGGAGCGAACTACGAAACCATCGCCGCCCTCAACGCCAGGATCGTCGGCAAGCACGTCGGCGGCTTCACCGCCTTCGACTTCGAGGTCACGGAGCAGCTGAAGGCTGGGCGTAACTCATTGGTGGTCAAGGTGGACAACAAACGCCACGAAGACGGCGTACCCACCATCAACACCGACTGGTGGAACTACGGCGGCATCACCCGCAGCGTGCAGTTTGTGGAGGTTCCGGAGACCTTCATCCGGGAATACGAAGTACGCCTGAGCGCCGACCGGAAGGCCATCGAGGGCTGGGTGCAGCTGGACGGCAGCCGGCCCGCGCAGCAGATAAAAGTGGAGATTCCCGAGCTGAAAATGGTGCTCACAGCGCAGACCGGCGCCGACGGGCGGGCGAGCTTCTCCGCCCCCCTGCCCCGCCGCTCCGGCATCCGCCTGTGGTGCCCGGAAGACCCGAAGCTCTATGAAGTGGCACTCTCCGCCGAGACGGACAGCATCTGCGACCGGATCGGATTCCGGACCGTGGAGACGCAGGGCAGCAAGATCCTGCTGAACGGCCGGGAAATCTTCCTCCGGGGCATCTCCATACACGACGAGCGCCCGGGCGAGGCGGCGGGCCGCGCCTTCAGCGACGAGCACGCCCGCACCACACTCGGCTGGGCCCGGGAACTGGGCTGCAACTTCGTACGCTTGGCGCACTACCCCCACAACGAACGGACGGTCCGGATGGCGGACGAACTGGGCCTGCTGGTCTGGTCCGAGATCCCCGTATACTGGACCATCGACTGGAACAGCGCGGACACCTACGCCAACGCCGAGAACCAGCTGTGCGAGATGATCGCCCGCGACCGCAACCGCGCCTGCGTGATCATCTGGTCCGTAGCCAACGAGACTCCCCGCTCGCCGCAGCGCCTGGCGTTCCTCCGGCGGCTGATCGACAAGACCCGCGAACTGGACCCCACGCGCCTGGTTTCCGCGGCGATGGAAAAGGACGAACCTTCGCGGAATCAGCTGACGCTCAAAGACGAACTGATGTACCTGACCGACCTGCTCAGCTTCAACCAGTATGTAGGCTGGTACGACGGTGACGTCGAGAAATGCGACCGCGTGAACTGGACCTTCCCGCTGGACAAGCCCGTCATCCTTTCCGAGCTGGGCGGAGGCGCCAAGTACGGCCGCCACGGCGCCGCGGACGAACGTTTCACGGAAGAATACCTCGTGCGGCTGTACGAGGCCAACATCCGGATGATGCAGCGCATCCCCGGGCTGGCCGGCTGCACGCCCTGGATCCTCAAGGACTTCCGCTCGCCGCGCAGGGCCCTGGAGGGCATCCAGGACGACTTCAACCGCAAGGGCCTCGTGTCCGAGAAAGGCGAGAAGAAAGACGCTTTCTTCACCCTGCAGCACTGGTATGAATCCTTCTAACCCGACTTCATATGATCCGACTCCCTGAAAACACCCTCTTCGGAGAATACACCGTACACCGCTTCATCAAGGCGGGCCTGTACAACGACAGCTATATCGTGAAGAACGCCGCCGGCGTCCCCTTCTTCCTGAAGTTCTACGACGTGCCGAATATGCCGGACAAGATGCTTCAGGACGGGACGGTGGAGGAAATCATCCATTGCCAGCGTATCTCCCACCCTAACATCATCCGCTATGTCGGGAACGGTTCCGGCAAGATCAACGGACGGGATTTCCAATATCTGGTGACCCGGTTCTTCAACGGTTCGCTGCTGTCGGAGCTGCTGCGCGAAGGGCGGACTTTCACGGTTCCCGAGGCCAAGTCCATCATCATCCCGGTCCTTGAAGGGCTCGTGTACCTGCACCGGGAGATGGGGCTGAACCACAATGACCTCACCCCGCGCAACATCCTGCTGGAATCCGGCCCGGACGGCATCCTGACGCCGAAGATCATCGACCTCGGGCACACGCACGCCGACGTGGACGGCGCCGTACCCTTCCCGATGGAAGACCTCAACCTCTTCTACGTGGCGCCGGAGGCCCTCAAAGGCACCTTCACCGCCAAGAGCGACGTGTTCGCCGTCACGGCCATCCTCTTCACCCTGCTGTACGGGAAGGCGCCCTGGCACTGCCACATCGGCGCCCACGATTCCTTCTATTCGCGCAAGATCAGCGTCGGACGGGCCCGCGAGGCCGCGCTGGAGTTCCCGAACGGCGGGCCGGCGGATCCGGAGATGGACGCCATCCTCGAATCCGGCCTGAACCTCGACCCGGCGCAGCGGCCGGACGCCTCCGTGCTGCTCGCCCTCCTGTCGGAGGACTTCAAGCCCGGGGAAATCAACCTGCGGGAAGCGTCCGGCCGGGCGGAAGAGCCGCAGCTCACTGAGAAGCCCAAGGAGAACCAGGTCTCCCTGCAGGCGCGCAGGAACCGGCCCGGCCAGGGCGGATTCGCCGACGTGGCCGGTATGGAAGGGCTCAAGCAGGAACTGCTCCAGCGGGTGATCTGGGTGCTGCAGGACAAGGAAAAGGCGGCCAAGTACCGCCTGCTGCCGCCCAACGGAATGTTGCTCTACGGCCCGCCGGGCTGCGGCAAGACCTTCTTCGCCAAGAAATTCGCGGAGGAATCCGGCTTCAACTATTACCTGGTGAACGGCTCCGACCTGGGCAGCACCTACATCCACGGCACGCAGGGCAAGATCGCGGACCTGTTCCAGAAGGCCGAGATGAACGCCCCGGCCGTCATCTGCTTCGACGAATTCGACTCCTTCGTGCCCGCCCGCGGCTCCGACTCTGCCCGCAACCGGGCGGAAGAAGTGAACGAATTTCTGTCGCAGTTGAATAATTGTGCCGAGCGGGGCGTATTTGTAATAGGAACTACCAACCGCGTGGATATGATCGACCCTGCCGTGCTCCGCAAGGGGCGGATGGACCTGAAATACGAAATCCCTGCTCCGGACGCCGAGACGCGCCGGGCGATGTTCGCCCTGCACCTCAAGGGACGCCCCCTCTCGGACGACGTGGACCTGGACCGCCTGGCCCTGCTGTCCGACGGCTACGCCTCGTCCGACATCGCCTTCATCGTGAACGAGGCGGCGATGGTGGCGGCGCTCGCCGACGAGCCCATCACGCAGCAGGTCCTGGAGAAATCCATCAAGGGGAACCCCTCCTCCCTTTCGGCTCCCAAACGGCCGAAGATCGGTTTTGACAACAATTAGACAAGCATATGAATATGAAGAAGAACGAATTCGAACAGTACGCCACCCTCGGACGGGGCGTCAATCCCCTGACACTCAGGGACTACCAGGCCGCCGTGAGCGCCTACATCAACCCTACCATCATCGAGGAGCGGCCGCTGAACGTGGCCACGATGGACGTGTTCAGCCGCCTGATGGTGGACCGCATCATCTTCCTCGGCGTCGAGATCAACGACGACGTGGCCAACATCATCCTGGCCCAGTTGCTGTTCCTCTCCTCGACCGACCCCGCCAAGGACATCTCGCTGTACATCAACACCCCCGGCGGGCAGGTCTCCAGCGGCCTCGCCATCTATGACACGATGCAGCTGGTACAGCCCGACGTGGCCACCATCTGCACGGGTATGGCCGCCTCGATGGGCTCGGTGCTCCTTTGCGCCGGCGCCAAGGGCAAGCGCTCCGCCCTGCCCCATTCGCGCGTGCTCATCCACCAGCCCCTCGGCGGCGCCCGGGGTCAGGCCTCGGACATCCTCATCGCCGCCAAGGAAATCGAGAAGAGCCGCGAGGAGCTCATCACCATCATTGCAGAGCACAGCGGCCAGAGCTTTGACAAGGTCTTCGCCGACGCCGACCGCGACTACTGGATGACGGCGGAAGAAGCCCGCGACTACGGGATGATCGACAATATCCTGGGGAAACGGTAACGGGAATCATTCCCGAAAAAGGACAAGGCTCCTATCATCCGTGAGTATCAGAAACCTATGCGGCGCTGGGTCTGGCTGCCAAGCCTTTCGGCGTTGCAATAAGCGTGAAGGACGTCCATCGCAGGTTTCTCGCTGCCGTAGAGGATGGTGTTGATGGAGAACTTGCGGGCGACGTTTTCCATCTGGCCGCCGCTGAGGTCATAGGCCGAAGCAAGGGCGGCGCATTGCTCTTCGGAAAGGGCAGGAAGCATCGTGTGCCAGATCTTCTCGCGGACGGCGGCATCGGGCCGGTCAAAGCGGATCTTGTAGAGAAAGCGGCGCTCGAAGGCGGGGTCCAGGTTCTGCGTGAGGTTGGTGGTGGCGATCATTATGCCGTCCAGGTTCTCCATTTCCTGCAGGATGATGTTCTGGATGCTGTTCTCCATCTTGTCCACGGCAGAGGTGGCCCCTTCCCGGCGGATGCCGATGATGGCGTCGGCCTCGTTGAACAGGAGGATCGGTGCGCGCTCCGAGCGCTCGACGGCCTGACGGTAGCGGTCAAAGACCTCCTTGATGTTCTTCTCGCTCTCCCCCACCCATTTGCTCTTGATGTCGGGAACGTTCACCGTCATCAGGCTGCGGCCGGTCTGGCGGGCGATCTGATAAACGGTCTCCGTCTTTCCGGTGCCGGGCGCACCGTAGAAGAGGCAGGCGAAGCCGCTGCGGAAGCCGGTGTCCTTCATCCGGGAGCGGATCTCGTTGTAGCGGTCCGGGGAGAGGAACCGGAGAAGTTCCTCCACCTGGCCGGCGTTTCCTGCCGTGTAGAAGAGCGTTTTCGGTGCGAGCGTCTCCGGCTTGACGAGTCCGCCGACAGGCGCCTCCGCCCTGCGGTAATCGAACTCGGCCAGCAGCGCCGTCTTGGCCTTGTCCGTCAGGTGGATGCGATTGGTGTTGGCCTGGCCGTCATTGCACTCGTGCTCCACCAAGCCCTTTTCCATCAGCGGGTGCGTCCCCGCCCGGAACGAACCCTTTTCCTTAAAGAAGTCGCTTTTATGGCGGTAGACATCCTCAATCTGGCTGTAGCAGATGGAGTCGTCGTCCTTGTTCACCAACAGATGGCAGAGGATGACCAGCACCATCCAGTCGGAGAAGGCATTCACACCCAATGCATTCAGTTCCCGCACGAAAGCCAGGTCCTTGTTGGACGCAAAGAGGTCCTTCAGTTCGTGATACAAGTCACCCGCCTCAAGGGCGTCGTTGTCCAGGTCCTCGTACAGTTCATCCATATAGTCAAACAGTTCGAGACCGGAAAGGCCCGTACGCCGGCGAGGTTCCGGGGCTTCGTCGTTCTTCAAGGCCCGGATGACCGACACCGGCACATCAAAACTGTCTTCGTCTTTGGCGGCCCGGTATTTCAAGTACTTGGCCCGGATGAGCGCATTGATATCATCGCTATAAGTAAGTGCGCGTATATTGCTGATGTCCAAATGACGGGCGATGTCATCAAAATCGACGTTGCGAGGCCCCTTGCGGAGGCTGACGGAAAAAAGGACCGCCTGGGTGGGGGTAATGGAAAGGCGTGCCGCCAGCTCATCGGCAACGCTTCCGTTCTCCGCCCAGAATGCTTCATTCAGGTGGGTGTCTTCAGACTTTTCGGAAAGGATCTCCATCAACTGGAGAATGGTATTATTCTGCTTTGTATTCTTCATCGTACGGATATCGTTTCGCCTGCAAACATATTCTTTCAGGGCGCCAAAAAGTGGCAGGACATTATTCTGCACGGACAGTTTTGACGGAACCGAAATCGGAGCGGATTCTGGTCCCGTCCATCAGGAGGATTTCTTCGAAGGCCCCGTTCCGGTCGGCTTTATAAACGGAGGTGGCGGAGATTTTATAGGAGGTGTGGTCTTTGGGGTTTCGGACCCGGAAAATCAGATAATGACCGTTTCTTTCGATGAGTTCGAAAGTATTCTTGGATTTGGGGGCGGAATAAATGAGGGAGGGTTGGAATTTCTGAATCTTTTGCATATCGGATCATATTGTTTCGAAAGTAATATGGTATCGAAAGGCAAAAAATTCAAAATCATTTTCACTATTTTTTAGAGCACAAAAAAACGGCCCATAAAGGGCCGCCATTTTTGCAGAGGATGCTGTTTGTTTATTTGAAATAAACATTCAATGTATCACTTTCAAACACATTATAGTTATACATATCTGCCGGAGGTTGGTTTGAGCCATAAGACCAAGTACAAAGAATCCTCGACCGACTTGTACTGTTTTCAATAACGCAATAGAACCTCTTTTTATTCGGATCGGGCTGAATTGGATTGCGCAAATCACCATATACAGGCGTAAAACCATTCTTAATCAGCACTTCACATATTGGCTTTCCAATAGCCAGTCCCATTTGGGCATCTGAGTGCTGAATTGCATATTCAATGGCGTTAATGATGTCTATCTGGGGATAATTATGCCTTACATTGCTCACGTATTTTGGTGCGCTTGATACATTAAACGATTCTGAGTGCAAGGGCACCAATTCAATTGCAAAAGGTTTTTTATCCGTTTTGTCCAGTCCTTTGTGTTTCAAGATTCTATTAATCCAGGCGAATCTTGGTTTCCACCAGTTGACAGAATCAACGGGGCCTTTTCCCATAAGCAAAGGAAAACCCTTTGCATATTTACTATACCCTTGATTCTTGACATCGTTAACAAACAGGCCTTGCTGATCCTGCTTAGACCAGCACTGATCGTTAAGACCAGTCCCCGGATTTAAATTAATAATAACGATAGAACAACTCTGCATATCCCCATAAAATGGTTCCGGAAGATGATCTATGGAAAGAGAACCCTTCTTGTCCATAAGTGGTGGCTGCGACAATACATTTCGATTCTGGAACCAGGATGAAATAATACGATCCCATTCAGAGTAATAATTCTTTGATGTCATATGATATTGATATAGTTTATTTGTTCAGATATAAAACCACCGCATCCCAATCCGGAAACTCCGGGCTGCCGAAGCGGATCCATTCGCCCTGGAATTCGCGGGTGCCGTGCTTGTCCCGGTCGTCAATCAGGAAGTCGCCACGGAGCAGTTCCTTGTGATGGGAGAGGATGAGTTTCTTTTTGAAATTGTTGCCCAGATGCAGCTTCACCCAATTGAGCTTGTCCGACCAGGCCGAAGGGTTGTCCCACGGGGCGGTGGACAGGATATAGACATCGAAATTGTCGGCCAGATGGTTGATGGCATCGATGGCGCCGGGCATCGGGTCCATCAGGGCAAAGACACCGGGCGCCTCATCGGGATTCGATGCATAGGCAGCCCGTGTCTTGGCGTTCAGGCGGTTGACGCCGGATATAAAATCGACCAGTACGCCGTCCATATCCACATAAACGCATTTCTCCGGGGTAAAATACGATTCCGCTGTGAGCGTTAGCTTCATTTCGTTTTAGTTTTAACCGAAAATAAAATAGGAACAATGTGGTCGGAATTCATTGCAATATACACATTAATTTGCTTTTTTGGAAATAATCGATATCTTTGCAGAACGTATGACTATGAGCGCCGCATACCACCATCACCACCGAATCTAAGGATCCGGTAGGTCGGCGCGTATGTGCGTGACGCGATAGCGAGGCTTGCCGGTGTGTCCGGCAGGCCTTTTTTGTAAATAGCAGTTAGTAGTAGAGTAATATGTTAAGATTAGCCATCCAGTCCAAGGGCCGCCTCAACGAGGAGAGCACCGCCCTGCTGCGCGAGATCGGGATCGACATCGACGATTCGCGCAGGAAATTCCTGTCCCAGGCCCCCAACTTCCCCCTGGAAGTCCTCTATATGCGCGACGACGACATCCCGCAGGTCGTGTCCAGCGGCACGGCGGGGCTCGGCATCGTGGGCCTCAACGAAGTCGAGGAGCGGGGATTCGACGTGAAGGTCGAGAAGCGGCTCGGCTTCGGCGGCTGCCGCATCTCGCTGGCCGTCCCCAAAAGCGCGGACTACGACGGACCGCAATGGTTCAACGGCAGACGCATCGCCACCTCCTACCCCAAAATCCTGCGGAAGTATCTGGATGAGCAAGGGATACAGGCCCGCATCGAGGTCATCACCGGCTCCGTGGAGATCGCCCCGGCAGCCGACATAGCCGACGCCATCTTCGACATCGTCTCGTCGGGCGGCACGCTCGTGTCCAACGGCTTGCGCGAGGTGGAGCAGGTCTTCTTCTCCGAGGCGGTGCTGATCTCGTCCGGGCAGCTGTCCGCCGAGGAGCAGCGGACGCTCGACGAAATCCTCTTCCGGATCGACTCCGCAATGGTGAGCCGCCGCAAGAAGTACATCCTGATGAACCTCCCGGAAGCCTCCGTGGAGGAAGCCTGCCGCATCCTGCCCGCGATGCGCAGCCCGACCGTGATGCCGCTCGCCGCCAAGGGCTGGTGCTCGATGCACTCCGTGGTGGACGAGGCCGACCTGTGGGACAAGATCCGCCAGCTGAAGGACATCGGCGCGGAAGGCATCCTGGTGCTGAATATCGACAAAATCATTCCGTAATATGCTGGAAGTCTATCTGAATCCTGCGCGGGAGCGGTGGGCGGAACTCTGCCGCCGGCCCGCATCGGAAAACCCCGTGGTCCGGCAGCGCGTGGAAGCCATCCTGCAGCGCGTGCGCGAGCAGGGCGACGAAGCGCTGCGGGCACTGTCGCTGGAAATCGACGGCCGTCCGCTCGACGCCATCGAGGTGAGCGCGGACGAGATCCGCGAAGCGTCGGAGAAGGTGAGCGAAGCCGTGAAGCAGGCCGTGGCGGAGGCCGCGGAGCACATCCGCGACTTCCACGAGGCGCAGCGGCCGCAGGAAATCTGCGTGCTCACCGCCCCGGGCGTACGCTGCATCCAGCGGCCCGTTCCCATCGAGAAGGTGGGCCTGTACATCCCCGGCGGCACCGCTCCCCTGTTCTCCACCGTGCTGATGCTCGCCATCCCGGCCGCCATCGCCCAGTGCCCCGAGGTGGAGCTGTGCACTCCTGCCGGGAAAGACGGCAAGGTATGCCCCGAAGTGCTGTACACCGCCGCTTTCTGCGGAGTGAAGCGCATCTTCAAGCTGGGCGGCGCACAAGCCATTGCAGCAATGGCTTACGGCACGCAGACCGTTCCCCGGGTGGACAAGATCTTCGGTCCGGGCAACCAGTACGTCACCACCGCCAAGCAGCTGCTTTCGGCCGGAACGGTGGCCATCGATATGCCGGCAGGGCCGTCCGAGGTGATGGTCGTCACGGACGGATCGGCACCCGCCTCCTTCGCCGCGGCCGACCTGCTCTCGCAGGCCGAGCACGGCGCCGACAGCCAGGTGATGCTGGTGTGCGAGAGCGCCGCCACCGCCGCGGCCGTCAGGGAAGAGGTGGAACGGCAGACCGCCGCCCTCCCCCGTGCGAATTTCGTCCGGCAAGCGCTGGAGAAGAGCCGCTGCGTCGTCTTCGACAGCCTGGACGAGTGCCTCGACTTCGCGAACGCCTACGCGCCCGAACACCTCATCCTCGCCGTGCGGGAACCGTGGCGCGCAGCCGCGGCCGTCACCGCCGCAGGCAGCGTGTTCGTGGGCGCCTGGACCCCGGAAAGCGCGGGCGACTACGCCTCCGGCACCAACCACACCCTGCCCACCTGCGGCTGGGCGCGTTCGTTCAGCGGCGTGAACCTGGACAGCTACTACCGCAAGATAACCCTGCAGGAACTTACCCCGGCGGGGCTGCGCGGTCTCTCGAAGACCATCGTCACGATGGCGGAGGCGGAAGGGCTGCAGGCCCACGCCAATGCCGTAAAAGTCAGACTGTCAGATGAATAGCATAGAATCCCTGGTCCGGCCCAACATCCGCTCGCTGTGCCCCTACAGCACGGCGCGCGACGAGTATACCGGCAGCATCGGCATCTTCCTGGACGCCAACGAAAGCCCCTACCCCACGGGATACAACCGCTACCCAGACCCGCACCAGAAGGCGCTCAAACAGCAGGTTTCCGCCATCAAGGGCCTGCCCGTGGAGAACATCTTCCTGGGCAATGGCAGCGACGAGGCCATCGACCTTTGCTTCCGCGTGTTCTGCAATCCGGGCGTGGACAACGCCGTGGCCATCGCTCCCAGCTACGGGATGTACACCGTGGCGGCCGCCGTCAACGACGTCGAGATGCGCTGCGTGTCCCTGGGCCCGGAGTTCTCCCTGCCTGCAAAGGCCCTGCTGGAAGCCACCGACGCCCACACCAAGCTGCTCTTCCTGTGCAGCCCCAACAACCCTTCGGGCAACGCATTCGAGCCGGCGGAGCTTGAGGCGCTGGTGCGCGCCTTCCCCGGCATCGTGGTCCTGGACGAGGCGTACGCCGACTTCAGCGCCAAGGGCAGCCTGCGCACCCGGGTGCGGGAATTCCCCAACCTGTTGATCCTGCAGACGCTGTCCAAGGCCTACGGGCTTGCCGGTCTGCGCCTCGGGATGGCCTTCGCCGATGAGTACATCATCCGGCTGATGTCGATGGTGAAATACCCCTACAACATCAACCAGGCGGCGCTGGAGCTCGTTTCCAAGGCGCTGCGCGAGCCCGTGGGCGACAAGATCGCCGAGATCGTCTCCGAACGCGCCCGCGTGGCCGCGGCCCTTCCTTCCTACCCCTTCGTGCGCCGCGTGTATCCCAGCGACGCCAATTTCCTACTGGTGCAGGTGGACGACGCGGACGCGCTGTACGCGCACCTGCTCGCCGACGGCATCATCGTCCGGAATCGCAGCCGCGTGGCCGGCTGTGCGGGCTGCCTTCGCATCACCGTCGGACTCTCCGAAGAAAATGACAAACTGCTGAAATCCTTGGAAGCATATGAAAAAGGCGATATTCATCGATAGGGACGGCACCCTGCTGCGCGAACCCGCCGACGAGCAGATCGATGCGCTGGAGAAAGTGGAATTCGTGCCCGGCGCCATCGGCGGCCTAAAGGCCCTGACGGGCCTGGGCTACGAACTCGTGATGGCCTCCAACCAGGACGGCCTGGGCACCCCGGCCTTCCCGAAAGAGACCTTCTGGCCCGCCCAGAACCTTCTCCTGCGCACGCTGGAAGGCGAAGGCGTGGTCTTCGACGACATCCTCATCGACCCGTCGCTGCCCGAGGAGAACTCCCCCAACCGCAAGCCCGGCGTGGGGATGTTCGGCAAGTACCTCGACGGATCCTACGACCTGGCGGCAAGCTGGGTGATCGGCGACCGCGAGACAGACCGCCAGCTGGCGGAGAACCTCGGCGCTCGGGCGCTGCTGGTGGGCGAGATGAGCTGGGCGGAAATCGCCGAGACCATCCGCAGCAGCGAGCGCAGCGCCGTCGTCGCGCGCAAGACCGCTGAGACCGACATCTATGTGCGCGTGGACCTGGACGGCCGCGGACCTTCGGGCGTGGACACCGGACTGAAGTTCTTCGACCATATGCTTTCGCAGCTCATCCACCACGGCGGCATCGCCCTGGAAATCAAGTGCAAAGGCGACCTGGAGGTGGACGAACACCACACCGTCGAGGACGTGGGCATCGCCCTCGGCGAGGCCCTGCGCCAGGCTCTGGGCGACAAGCGGGGCACGGAACGCTACGGCTTCGCCCTGCCGATGGACGAGAGCCGCGCCATCGTGCTGCTGGACTTCGGCGGCCGGAGCGAACTGGTGTGGGACGTGACCTTCACCCGCGAATACGTGGGCGACGTACCCACCGAGATGTTCCGGCACTTCTTCAAGTCGCTTTCCGACGCGATGAAGGCCAACCTCTACATACAGGCCCGGGGCGAGAACAACCACCACCTCGCCGAGGGCGTCTTCAAGGCGTTCGCCCGCTCGCTCAGGCAGGCGGTGCGGCGCAACCCGTTCAGCTACGACCTCCCCTCCAGCAAAGGACTGCTATGATCGCCATCATCGACTACGACGCCGGCAACATCCGCTCGGTTGGCAACGCCCTGCAGCGGCTCGGCGCCGAATATGAACTCACGGCCGACTCGGCGCGCATCCTCGCGGCCGACAGAGTCATCCTGCCCGGCGTGGGCAACGCCGCCCGGGCGATGGAGGACCTGCGCAGCCGAGGCCTGTGCGAGCTGGTCCGCAGCCTGCGGCGGCCCGTGCTGGGCATCTGCGTGGGGATGCAGCTGATGTGCCGGAGTTCCGAAGAAGGCCCCACCGAGTGCCTGGGCATCTTCGACACCCGCGTGCGGCGCTTCGTGGAAACGCCGGACGCCAAGGTGCCGCATATGGGCTGGAACGCCCTGGGCAACCTGGATGGCAAGCTCTTCCGCGACGTTCCGGGCGGCAGTTACGTCTATTTCGTGCACTCGTATTATCCGGAGCTCTGCCCCGACACCGTCGCGACCTGCCGGCACGGCGACCGCCTGTTCAGCGCGGCGCTCAAGTACGAGAACTTCTACGGCACCCAGTTCCACCCCGAGAAGAGCGGCTCCGTGGGAGCGGCCATTCTCCGCAATTTCCTTGCGCTATGATCAGCATCATTCCTGCCATCGACCTCATCGGCGGACGCTGCGTGCGTCTGACGCGCGGGGACTATATGCAACAGAAAGTCTATGACGGCTCGCCCGCCGACGTGGCGCGCAGCTACGCCGACTGCGGCGTGGAACGCATCCACTTGGTGGACCTGGATGGAGCCAAGGCGGGCGAACCGCACAACCTCGCCACGCTCGAAGCCATCGCCTCGGCGGTGTCCTGCGAGCTGGAATGGGGCGGCGGCATCGCCGGCGACGCGGCGCTGCAGAGCGTCTTCGACGCCGGCGCCACCCACGCCATCGTGGGCAGCGTCGCCGCCCGGCAGCCGCATCTGTTCGAAGCCTGGCTCGCGAAGTTCGGCGCCCGGATGATCCTCGGGGCCGACGTGCGGGAAGGACGGGTGGCCGTGAGCGGCTGGCTGGACTCGGTGCCGCTGGGCGTCGAAGACCTCGTGGCCCGCTTCCTCCCCTTCGGCCTGCAGGAGTGCATCGTCACGGAAATCTCCCGCGACGGGATGCTCCAGGGCCCGGCCGTCGATATGTACGTGCGCCTGCAGCGGGACTTCCCCACGCTTTCCTTTACCGTGAGCGGGGGCATCGCCGGAATGAACGACATCAAGATGCTGAACGCCCTGCACCTGCGGAAGGTCATTGTGGGCAAGGCCATCTACGAGAATCGCATCACATTGAAAGACATTGCCTTATGGTCGCAAAACGCATCATCCCCTGCCTCGATGTAAAGGACGGACAGGTTGTCAAGGGCATCAACTTCGAGGGGCTCCGCGAAGTCGGGGACGCCGTGGAGATGGGCGTGCAGTACGCCCGCGACGGCGCCGACGAGCTGGTCTACCTGGACATCAGCGCCACCCGCGAGGGGCGCCGCACCTTCGCCGCGCTGGTGGAGCGCATCGCCCTGGGCATCGACATCCCCTTCACCGTGGGCGGCGGGATTGGTTCCGTTGAGGACGCCGCGCGCCTGCTGGACGCCGGGGCCGACAAGATTTCCGTGAACAGCGCCGCGCTCGCCGACCCTTCGCTGATCGGGCGCATCGCCCGGAAATACGGCAGCCAGTTCGTCGTGGTGGCCATCGACGCCAAATGCATCGACGGCCGCTGGACCTGCACCACGCACGGCGGCTCGCGCCTGACGGACGTGGAACTCTTCGCCTGGGCCCGGGAAGCGCAGGAGCGGGGCGCGGGGGAAATCCTCTTCACCTCGATGGACCACGACGGCACCTGCGCCGGCTACGCCGATGCGGTGTATGCACGGCTCACGCGGGAACTCTCGATTCCGGTCATCGCCTCAGGCGGCGCCGGCAGCATCGAGGACATCCGGCGCGTGCTGACCGAAGGAGGCGCCGACGCCGCCCTCGCCGCCAGCATCTTCCACTACGGGCAGATTCCCATCCCCGAACTCAAAGCCGCCTTGCACGCGGCCGGCATCCCCATTCGACTCTGTCCTTTGCGTGATGCACAATTTATTTAGAATCAAATACTTATCATTTCTTGGGTATATAAAAATACCGCCCAAGAATTCATATTAGATTAATTATCAAATAATTATATGTCACGGTTCTCCGATTTTAATTTAGATAAAACAGGTGACGGACTGCTGCCGGTGATTATCCAGGACGCTACGACACTGAAGGTACTGATGCTGGGATATATGAATGAAGAGGCGTTCGACAAGACGGTCACCACCGGCCTCGTGACCTTCTGGTCCCGCAGCCGGCAGGAACTGTGGACCAAAGGCGAAACCAGCGGCAACTTCCTGCACGTGGTGGAGATGTTCCCCGACTGCGATGCGGACACGCTGCTGATCAAGGCGCGTCCGGACGGCCCCACCTGCCACCGCGGCACCCCCGCCTGCTTCGACACCCCGGAAGACGAGGGCTTCATCCGCACCCTGCAGGCCGTGGTTGCCGACCGCCACGCCAAGATGCCGGACGGCTCCTACACTACCAAACTCTTCATCAAGGGGCCCAAGAGCATCGGAAAGAAAGTGGTTGAAGAAGCCGGAGAAGCCGTCATCGAAGCCGTGGACGGCAAGCGCGACCGCTTCGTGTACGAGGCGTCCGACCTCATCTATCACCTGCTCGTCCTGCTCGAACAGCAAGGCGTCAGCCTGGCCGAACTCGAGCACGAACTCGCCCTCAGGCATCGCTAAGCAGCACGACTCCTATGATACTCGCCGAGACATACACCCTTTCCAACGGCCTGGCCATCCCAAAACTGGGGCTCGGCACCTGGCTGATTCCCGACGACGAAGTGGCGGAGGCCGTACGCAACGCCGTCGCTTCGGGCTACCGACATATCGATACGGCGCAGGCGTACGAGAACGAACGGGGCGTGGGCGAAGGCGTCCGCACTTGCGGCATCCCCCGGGAGCAGCTGTTCATCACCACCAAGGTGGCCGCGGAGATCAAGACGTACGAGGGCGCCGCCGAATCCATCGACGGGTCCCTGCGGAAACTGGACTGCGGCCCGGCGGACCTCATCATCATCCACTGCCCCCAGCCCTGGGCGGAGTTCCGCGGAACCAGGCGCTATTTCAAGGAGAACAAGGAGGTCTGGAAAGCCCTGGAGGATGCCTATCTTGCCGGAAAGGCCCGGGCGATCGGCGTATCCAACTTCCTGATTGACGACCTGCAGAACATCCTGGAAGACTGCCGCATCAGGCCGATGGTGAACCAGATCCGCCTGCATATCGGAGAAACGCCCTCCCCACTGCTGGCGTTCTGCGAGCAGAATGACATTCTGGTAGAAGCCTATTCTCCCATCGCCCACGGCGCCGCGCTGAAGGACGCGAACCTGGCGGAGCTGGCGGCCAGGTATGGCGTCTCCATCCCCCAGCTGTGCATCCGGTATGCGCTCCAGCTGGGGACGCTCCCGCTTCCCAAGTCCACCCGGCCGGACCATATCCGTTCCAATGCGGAAGTGGACTTCACCATTTCCGACGAGGATATGGCGGCGCTGATGGATTTGCAAAGCTGACGCAAATACGCTATCTTTGTTCCGGCTTGCAAGTGCAGGCCAAGGGGTGCTGAGGCCCGGGGGGCCGAGGCTGAGATGATACCCTCACACCTGATCGGGATAATGCCCGCGTAGGAAACCGTTATCTTCCCATCCCCTTATTGTATAATATATTTACAATTAAGGATTTACTATGCACAAAAACCTGCTGCGCGCCCTGCTTCCGGCCCTGTTGCCGGCCTTCGGCGCCTTCTCCGCCGCGGCCCAGGCCCCGGCGGATTCCCTCGAGATTGAACAGCTTCAGGAGGTCGTGATCGGCGCCGTGCGCGCCGCCAAGGACGCCCCCTATGCCGTGGCGAACATCAGCCGCCGCGAGCTGCAGGACTTTTCCGTCACCGGCATCGAACTCCCGATGCTCTTTGCCCGCACGCCTGGCGTCCTCGCCTGGAGCGAAAACGGCGTGGGCACCGGCACCAGCTATATGCGCATCCGCGGCACGGGCGGCTCCCGCATCAACGTTACCCTGGACGGCGTGCCGCTCAACTCCCCCGAAGACCAGACGGTCTTCTGGGCCAATATGAACTCCTACGGCGCCCTGATGGGCAGCGTGCAGATCCAGCGCGGCGTGGGCGCATCGACCAACGGCGACGGCGCCTTCGGCGGCACCATCGCACTCGGCACCAAGGCTCCCGCGCTCGTCCCGACGGCCGAGGTGAATGCCTCCTACGGCTCATGGAACACGATGAACCTGGGCATCAACGCCTCCACGGGACTGCTGTTCAACCACCTCATCCTCGAAGGCGGCTACCACCAGACCTCGACGGACGGCTACCTGCACGGCACCGACGGCCGCTCGGGCAACTGGTACGGGGCCTTCACCTGGCTCGGCCGCGACTGGAAACTGTCCTACAAGCTGCTGGGCAACTTCGAGAACACCGGCCAGGCCTGGAACGGCGTGGTCGCCGGCAATGACGACCTCTCCCTGATGGATGGCACCTACGGCGTGCATAACGGCATCAAGACCTATGCTGACCTGTATGATGCCGGGCTCGGTCTGTATAATTCGCTTTATGAGCGTCTGGTCATCAAGGACGGTCAGTATTACCTGCTGCAGCATCGTATGCTGGACGGGACCTACTGGCCCCGTACCACTGACAACTTCTGGCAGACGCACCACATCCTGAACTTCGCCTGGGACATCAACCCGTACTGGAAGCTCTCCGTCTCGCCGCACTACACCCACGGCTACGGCTACTACGAAGAGTTCCGCTACCAGAACAAGTTTACAAAATTTGGCCTCCAACCCTATGTCAAACAGGACGGAGTGATTGTCAAGCGCTCCGATTTCGTGCGCCAGAAGGGCCTTACGCAGGATGCAGTCGGCCTCGTGGCGAACGTGGACTTCCGAAAAGGCGACTGGGACGTGACCAGCGGCGTGTCGGTACAGCAGTTCGCAGGCAATCATTTCGGTTATTTGACCTATATCGGTATCCAGGAGCTTACTGCCTATGGCGCCGCTCCGGTGAACGGCTATACGCGGCAGCAATATTACGACTCCGACGCCGCCAAGACGGACGCCAGCGGCTTCGTGAAGGCTTCCTACGCCTTGAATGAGGCCTGGAGCGTCTTCGGCGACCTGCAGTTCCGCCACGTGGCCTACTGGACGAACGGCTACAACGACAAGTATTATGTCGATGAGAACGGCATCCCGCAGAAGCATTTTCTGGACGTGGATGTGAAGTATAATTTCTTTAATCCCAAGGCAGGCGTCAACTTCCAGCACGGCGGCCACCGGGCCTATGCCTCGTTTGCGATGAGCCACCGCGAACCGGAGCGCAACAACTTCACCGACAACGGGAAATATCCCTTCCCGCGTGCAGAACAGCTGCTGGACTGGGAAGCAGGCTACCAGTGGAGCGAGCCGCACGTCCAGGCCGGTGTGAACCTTTACTATATGCGTTACAAGGACCAATTGGTGCAGACCGGTGAGCTGAGCGACATCGGCGAGGCGCTGACCACCAACATCCCGGACTCCTACCGGCTGGGCTGGGAGTCCTACGGCCATTGGGACGCCACCTCCTGGCTCTCGCTGGACGGCAACTCGTCCTTCAGCCTCAACCGCCTGCTGGATTTCGACGAATACGTGGAGGACTGGGACAACGGAATCCGCAAGATCCACTACGACAGCGCACCGCTGGCCTACTCGCCGGCCGTGATCCTGAACCGTTTCGTGACCGTGCACTTCGGCGGCTTCCAGGCCGTCTGGCATACGAACTTCGTCAGCCGGATGTTCCTGGACAACACGGGCAACAAAGACCGCTCACTGCCCGGCTACAGCCTTTCCGACCTGCGCCTGAGCTATACGCTCAAGCCGCGCAGAGTCCTGCGGGAAATCATCTTCGGCGTGGATGCCAACAACCTTTTCTCTGCCCGCGTGGCGCAGAGCGGATGGGTGTACAGCGCCATCTGCGACAGCTACGGCCATCCCGATGAGAACCGCTACTACCAGATCGGCTTCATCCCGGTGGCGCCGCTGACCGTCCTGGGGCACATAACCTTACGTTTCTAGACTATGACCACGCTGCGTTTCCTGGACATTCTCGGATTCGTCGTCGGGCTGGTCTACCTGATCCTCGAGTACAAGGCCAGCATCTGGCTCTGGCTCGCCAGCATCATTATGCCCGCCATCGATATGGTGCTCTATTTCAAAGCCGGGCTGTACGCCGACTTCGGAATGGCCATCTACTACTGCCTCGCCGGCGTGTACGGCTATGCGGCCTGGAAATGGTTCCGGCAGAAAGGCTCGCAGCAGAAGACGGAGCGGCCCGTCACGCGTTACAGGAAGGAACACATCCTGCCTTCCCTGCTGGCCTTGGGTCTGCTCTGGTTCGGCATCTGGTGGATCCTGACGCACTGGACAAACTCCACCGTGCCGGTGGCCGACGCCTTCACCACCGCGCTGAGCATCGTGGCCCTGTGGGCCCTGGCGCAGAAGTACGCCGAGCAATGGCTCCTGTGGCTGGTGGTAGACGTGGTGTGCTGCATCCTCTACGTCCGCAAGGGCATCCCCTTCAAGGCCGCCATTTACGGCATCTATTGCGTCGTGGCCGTCTTCGGCTACCGCAAATGGCTCAGGATGATTTCTGCTCAGTAGTCGGATTCTGCCGAATTCTCCGTATCTTTGGGATGTGGAATCCGAAAAGACCATCGAAAACGCGCTCACGGGGATGTCGCTCCGGGAGAAGGTCGGGCAGCTGTTCATCGTCCGGCCCGAGTCCCTGGAGCCGGCCATCCACTACGATTCGGACGCAGAACTGCCTCAGTATCAGCTGCAGGCAGTCAGCGACGGGATGCGGGAACGGGCCCGGGAATACCCCGTTGGCGGCGTCCTGCTCTACGGCCACAATATCGCCGACGCGGCGCAGCTGGAGCGTTTCGGGGCGGACCTGAAGGCCCTGGACGGCGCTCCCCTGCTCTGCATCGACGAGGAAGGAGGCAGGGTGTCCCGCATCGCGCGCAATCCGGCCTTCGACGTGCCGCGCTATGAGAGCGCTGCGGCCATCGCCGCGGACGGGGATCCGGAGGCGGCTTTCGAGGCCGGGCGCGCCATCGGAAGCTACCTGCACCGCTTCGGATTCAACATCGATTTCGCCCCCGTGGCGGACGTCAACACCAACCCCCGCAACATCATCATCGGCGACCGCGCCTTCAGCGACGACCCGGCTGTGGCCGCCCCGATGGTCGCCGCCTTCGTGCGGGGCCTGTCGGAATCCGGGGTCGCCTCCTGCCTGAAGCATTTCCCCGGCCACGGGGACACCCTGGCCGACACGCATCTGGGCTACGCCTTCACGAATAAGGACTGGAGTCAGATGGACGCCTGCGAGATGGTCACCTTCCGGGCGGGCATCGCCGCCGGCGCGCCCCTGGTGATGGCCGCCCACATCGCCGCTCCTGCCGTGACCGGCTCCGACATCCCCGCCACCCTCTCCTCCGCCATCCTGACGGACAAGCTGCGTTCGGCGCTCGGCTTCGAAGGCATCATCATCACCGACGCCCTGGAGATGGGCGCCATCACGCGCGGCTTCGGCAGCGGAGAAGCGGCCGTCCGGGCCCTGGAGGCCGGGGCGGACTGTCTGCTCTGCCCGTTGGATTATTGCCAGGCTTTCAACACGGTCGTGGAGGCCGTCGAAAGCGGACGCCTCCCGCAGGCGCGGCTGGAAAGGAGTGTCCGCAGGATCCTGCGCCTGAAAGGAATGTCTTGTTTTTCAGCAAATTTGCGTTAAATTTGCATAGTATGAAAAAGAACCTGATCCTACTGGCGGGGATTGCAGCAGCTGTGACCCTGTCTTCCTGTGTAAACAACGCACCGGACAACGCTTCCGACAAGGGCTCTTCCGCCCTCGAAGTCATTATGAGCCGCAAGAGCGTCCGCACTTTCTCCGGTGAGAAAATCACCCCCGAACAGACTGAAATCCTGCTCAAGGCCGCTATGGCAGCCCCTACCGCCATCAATATGCAGCCCTGGCAGTTCGTGGTCGTCAACGACGACGAAGTCCTGCAGAAACTGTACGGCAACGACCCGCGCGGGGCGATGTTCATCCAGGCCGGCACCGTGATCTATGTCTGCGGCGAGACGGAAATGGTCCGCCCGGGCCGCGACGGCGGCGCACCGCAGGCAGCCCCCAACCAGTTCTGGTCGCAGGACTGCAGCGCCGCCACGGAGAACCTGCTCCTCGCAGCCGAAGCCATCGGGCTCGGCGCCGTCTGGACGGCCCTCTACCCCGACGAGATGCGCAGCAAGCCCATTGCGGAGGCCCTCGGCCTGCCCGAAAACGTCAAGCCGCTCTGCGCCGTTCCGGTCGGCTTCCCCGCCGGAGACGAGCAGCCCAAGGACAAGTGGAAACCCGAAAAGATCCACTACAACCGCTGGTAACGTCTTATGGGGAGACTCTATGACGAGCTGAGCAAGGACTACCGCTTCAAGGAAGGCCTCAAGACCTGTATCAACTGCGGCACCTGCACGGCCATCTGCCCTGCAGCAGAGTTCTACAAATATGACCCCCGCAAGATCCTGGACACGGTCCAGCGTCGCGACGAGGCCGAGATCGAGGCACTCCTGAAGAGCGACACCATCTGGTACTGCGGCGAGTGTATGTCCTGCGTCACGCGCTGCCCGCGCAAGAACGGCGCGGGGCTCGTCATTATGGCGCTGCGCAACCTCTCCGCCAAGCTGGGATACTTCACCTGTTCGGAAAAGGGCCGTCAGCTCTGGCCCTTGACCAAGATTATGACCGGAAACATCCTGAAGACCGGTTATTGCGTCCACCCCAGCACCTTCGATCCCGACGAGCACCCGGAGGCGGGCCCCGTCTCCCGCTGGGTGACCGAAAACAAGGAAGAGGTATATGCCCGCGTGGGGGCGAATTACGAAGGCGAGGGCCCCGGCGCGCTGCGCAGGATTCCGCAGGAAGACCTGGACGAACTGCAGGCCATCTTCGACGTCACCGGCGGCACGGAACGTATCGAGTCCGTGAAGGCCGCCTCGCTCAAGAAGGCCGCGGAGATGGGAATGGACTTCGACGAATACACGAAATACACCTTCGAGCATTGCTCGCCGGGACACTTCAACAACGAATAGATGATCTACCAAGGCAAACAGAAGATCTGGGCCGACTACCAGAAAGAGATTCCGGACGACCACTGGTTCTACGTGCGGAGCTGCATCCGGCAGAATTTCTTCCCGGCCAGCGAGAAATACTTCCTCGTCATCTGCCGCGATATGCTCGGCCGCGACATCTTCGAAACCGAGCACCACACCACCTGCGCCGGCATTGCCTACCACTGCGACACCATTCCGCAGGAGACGGCGATGACCGTGGTGGCGCGCCAGTTCGCGCTGATGACCGAGGCCGGTTACGAGAATTTCGTGACTTCCTGCATCACCTCCTTCGGCAACTACTGCGAGATCCTGGAGACCTGGCACGAGTTCCCGGAACTGGAGGCGAAGATACGCGAGAACCTCTGGAAGGCCTGCCGCCGCGAATTCAAGAAGCCCAAGTACATCGCGCACGCCAGCGACCTGGTGTACAAGTACCGCGGCGAGATCGCCGAACGCGCGAAGTATCACCTCGTCTCGCGCGCCACGGGCGAGCCCCTGCGCGTGGTGGAGCACATCGGCTGCCATTATGCCAAGATGTTTCCCCACAAGGGCGTGGGCGGCGCCGAATACCCCTGCGTGCTCAGCGGAATGGCCGAGGCCTGGGGCGGCCAAGTCATCGACTACCCCGAACGGCGGCATTGCTGCGGCTACGGATTCCGGCAGTATCATATGAAAGCCAACCGCGGCTACTGCCTGTCCAACACGCACAAGAAGTTCGAGTCGATGGAACCCTTCCACCCGGATATGATCATCACCAACTGCCCGGGCTGTCCCTATTTCCTGGATCGCTGGCAGTACGTCATCTCCGAGATGAACGGCAAGACCTACGGCCAGAACGGCTACGGCATCCCCGCCCTCACCTACGAGGAACTGGCCGGGCTCGTGCTGGGCGTCGACCCCTGGGACCTGGGCTTCCAGATGCACCAGGTGGCCATCGAGCCGCTGCTGGACAAGATCGGCATCCCCTACGACCCGGCCCGCAAGTACCTCGGACTGGACGAAAAGAAAATCAAGACCCCGGGTCTTCCCACGACCCTGAAATGCTGTTAGACAATGGTTAACCGACAACCCGTCATCGCCATCATCGGCGCCGGCATCGCCGGCCTGGAAGCCGCGCGGCAGCTTACCGCGCTGGGCTACAAGCCTGTCCTCATCGAGAAGGCCCCCGTGGTCGGAGGGCACGTCGCCGAGTGGCACCGCCTCTTCCCGGATATGTCCCCCTCGGAAGACCTGATCGCGCCCCTGCGGGAGCAGACCGCCGGCGTCCGGACCCTGCTGAATACCGAAATCGCCAGCATCAACCGGCTCAAGGACGAATATAACCTCATCCTCTCCGACGGCTCGTCCCTGCTGTGCCAGGCCGTGCTCTTCGCCACCGGCTTCCAGCTCTTCGACGCCTCGAAGAAGGAGGAATACGGCTACGGCATCTACGACCGCGTGATCACCAACCGCGACCTCGAAGCCTGGTTCAACCACAGGGACGACAAGCGGATAGACAAGCCGAAGGCCGTCGGATTCGTGCACTGCGTGGGCTCGCGCGACGTCAAGGCGGGCAACGCCCAGTGCTCCAAGGTCTGCTGCATCACCGCCATCAAGGAGGCCATCGAAATCAAGGAAGATTTCCCCGACGCGGAGGTCTGGTGCTTCTATATGGACCTGCGCCTCTTCGGCAAGAAGTACGAGGACTTCTACATCAAGGCGCAGCGCGACTACGGCATCCATTTCATCCGCGGACGCGTATCCGAAGTCGGCGAGGCCGTGGACGGCCGCGTGGTCGTGAAGGCCGAGGACACCCTGAACGGCAAGCCGGTGAAGGTGACGCTGGACCTGCTGGTGCTGATGGCCGGCGTCGTGTGCAACCCCGACGCGCAGCACTATGCGCGCGAAATCGGCGTGGCGGTGGACGACGACGGCTTCCTGAAGAGCCGCAACAACCTGGCCGCCATTGCGGAGTCTTCCCGTCCGGGCGTCTTCTTCGCGGGTTCGTGCACCGGCGCCAAGACGGTGCCCGAGACGCTCGCCGAGGCGCGCAGCGCCGCCCTGGCCATCCATCATTACTTCAACTCGCGGGGATAGATGGATTTCGGTTACCATATCAATCCCAGCTCCGCCGTCAACCTGGACCTGGTGGACCGGCGCCGCTATGACGCCCTGGTGCGGTTGGCGCCCGATGCGGCAACCTGTATGGCCTGCGGGAGCTGCAGCGCCACCTGCACGTCGTCGGCCTGGTCGGGGATGAGCGTGCGCAAGGTTCTCCTGGGCCTGCAGCGCGGCCGCGACGAGGAAGTGGACCGGATGCTGTCGGCCTGTATGCTCTGTGGCAAATGCACGATGGTATGCCCGCGCGGCATCAACACGCGCCGGCTGATCCTGACGCTCTGCCGGCTGGATAAAAACGGGGAGGTCGTGAAATGAGAGAACGTTTCGCCAGCGGATTCGATCCCTTCGTGATCCCGTTCCTGATCGGAATGGTCTTCGTGCTGGGCTACTGCCTCGTGGCGATGGTCCGCGTGTACTTCCAGCTGCCCAAGGCCGACCGGCGGCGGTTCCTCATTTCGCTCGTCACGCCTAAGACTGCCTGGAAGAACATCAAGGACATCTTCCTCAACTGCCTGATACACGTGAAGTTGTGGAAGCGCAACAAGGTCCTGGGCTATATGCATTCCAGCATCGCCTTCGGCTGGTTTATGCTGATCGTGCTGGGGCACCTGGAAGTGATGTTCTTCGTGCCGGAGCGCATCCACCTGTTCTACTATCCGATCTTCTTCAACTATTTCGTAGCGGAGACGGAACAGACGCTTCAGGGCGCCCTCTTTATGTTCCTGATGGACTTCTTCCTGCTCGTGGTCCTGAGCGGCATCGTCATCGCGATCATCAAGCGCTTCGCCTCGCGCATCGTGGGGATGCGGCGCACCACGCGCCTGAGCCTGATGGACCAGGTGGGCCTGTATTCCCTGTGGGCCATCTTCCCGCTGCGCCTGCTGGCCGAGAGTTTCACCGCCCACATCAGCGGCGGCAGTTTCCTGACCATCCCGGCCAACTGGGTGTTCCGGCAGTTCCTGGGCAACGACCTCAACTCCCTGCCTACCTGGTGGGCGTATTCGATCGCCCTGTGCGTGTTTATGTGCGTGCTGCCGTTCACCCGCTATATGCACATCCCGGCGGAGATCCTGCTCATCCCGATGCGCAACGCCGGTATCAAGATCCGCCATCCGCGCAAGGGATTCGCCCTGCTGGAGGTGTTCTCCTGCCCCGCCTGCGGCGTGTGCATCGACGCCTGTCCGATGGGCGTCCGGAAGGCCAATTGCAAGGACACGACGGTCTATCTGAACCGCCAGCTGCGCCGCGGGAACGAAAAGCGCATCGCGGAGATTTCCGACAAGTGCCTGCTGTGCGGCAAGTGCACGGCCGTCTGTCCGGTGGGCGTGGAGGGGTCCGAACTGCGCGTAGCCCAGCGCGAGCGGCGCAAGTACGCCCTTACTCCTTCCTACGGGATGGTTGACGCCGGAGCGATGTCGGATGCTCCTGCCGGCGTGCTGTATTTCGCGGGCTGTATGACGCATCTGACACCTTCCATCCGCCGGTCCGTCACCTCCCTGCTGGACAAGGCCGGGATGAACTGGAAGATGATGGATCCCGACGGCGGCCTGTGCTGCGGCCGGCCGCTGATGATGGCCGGACGCACAGATGCAGCGCGGGAACTGATCGCCAAGAATGCGGAGATCATCCGGGCGAGCGGGTGCGGGATCCTGCTGCTTTCCTGTCCCATCTGCTACAAGGTTTTCAAGGAGGAGTATGACCTGAAGGGCATCCGCGTGGTGCATCACAGCGTCTTCTTCCAGGAACTGATCGCAGCCGGGAAATTGCAGGTGAAGCGGGAGGACGGCCTGAAACTCGTCTGGCACGACCCCTGCGAACTGGGACGCGGCTGCGGCATCTACGAACAGCCCCGGCAGGCCCTCGCGGCCGCGGGCGAAGTGGTCGAGGCTGGAAAGAACCGGGCGGAAAGCATCTGCTGCGGCGGCTCGCTGGGCAGCCTCTCGCTCGGCTTCGAGCAGCGCCGCCCGATGACTCAGAACGCCCTCCGCGACCTCACCGTGGCGGATCCGGACCAGATTGTCACCGGCTGTCCCCTGTGTCTTTCCACCTTCGTCCGCTACGCCGACCGCCCGGTCCGGGACCTCGCGGAAGTGATTGACGAGAGGTGCTGAAGAGCGGGGTGAGCATCAGTCAGTTATGAAACGACTCCGGGGAGAAAACCCCGGAGTCGTTTTGCAAATCATTGATAATCAATGGGTGTCCCTGAATTACTTCGCCGGCTCGATGACGCGGTAGTGGCCGCTTAAATGCATAAAGGCGAAAAGCCTCAACAGGCCATCGTAGTAGGCGTCGAAGTAGCCGTCCTCGTAGGGTTTGTTCTCGCTGTCCCAAAGGCGCTGCGCGAACTCGCGGGCGATTTCGTGGTCAGCGGCCAGGGTGGCGGCGGCCAGGGTGGACACCAGGCCCACGGAGTGGCGCGTGCCCGTGCCACGGAACTCGCCCATACCGGCGGGCATCGCGAAATCGACCTCCGTGCCGTCCACGTTGTACTGGTCGGCGAACTCGTCGATCCCCTTCGAGTAGAAGAAGTCCTGGATGGTGTTGGCGTAGTTCGTCTGCCACTCACGGTCGGCGCAGGCCCAGGAATAGTCCAGGGCGATGTTCATCGGAACGCGCCAGGAGTCGAAGCGGAACGCCGGCTTCATCCGCCTGCCGAAGAAGGCGGGCGACTCGATGAATGAACCGTCGAAGTTGTTGGTGTCGGGGTTCAGGCCGGTCTCGGGATCGATGCTCTTGTGCAGGTACTCCCGGCTGGCCTTGGCGCATTCGCGGTAGAAGTCGGCGCGGCCGTCGTCCGCCCAGCGGGCCCAGACTTCGTAGAAGGCGGGCAGGTGGTAGGACGGATCGGTATAGGTGGTGCCACGGCCGTCGGGCGTGAAGGCGATCAGGTGCGTCTCCTTGTCGATGAACGGCTTGATGCCCTCGGAGCCGTCCTTCTCCCAGGACGAGTTCAGGATGTTCTGCGCCTCGGCGAGGTAGTTGATCTCACCGTCGTTTCCCCAGCGGTTGGAGGCGAAGATGAGCGAAGTGATGAAATACAGTTCGCCGTCGGACGCCGGGCCCGCCCCGCGGATGGTGCCGTCCGGGCTGAGGCTCCAGGCGAAATAGCCCTTCATCGGGCCGTCCTGGTACTGCATATATTTCTTCGCCCAGCGGAACAGGCGGTCGAATTCCTCCTTCTTGTCCAGTTGCACGGCGATCATCATTCCGTAGGACATTCCCTCGGTACGGGCGTCGAAGTTCTTGACGTCGGACATATAGGCCATATCGTCCCCCACCTCGAAATACACCTTGTCCGGGCCATAGAAGACCTCCTGGAAGATGCTCTCGAGCTTGGCGTCCACCTCCTTCTGGGGATAGCCCATCTCGGCGAACACGCTGCGGTACTTGTGCGTCTCGAAACCGCCCTTGGTCCAGGGCTTCAGCTGCTTCTGGCCGCAAGCGGTCAGCGCGAGACCGCAGGCCAGGATCATAACCAGATACTTCTTCATATTCCTATCTGTCTCTGAAATTCCATTTGCAATTGTCGCTAGAGAAGTCGAATTCGCCCAGGGCCACAGTACTGTCGCCCGTGCTCTTCAGGCACATCTGCCGGCCGCAGCCGCAGGCGACCTTCGTCAGGATGCGGAAGGTGCCGTCGGTCAGCTGCTCGATCCTCCACAGCTGCTCGTCGGCGCCGGTGAACTCCGGCACGGCCACGAGGTCGCCGTCCTCGGTGGCGGCCAGGGCCCGCTCCGTTCCGGCGATGGTGATCTTGTAGTAAGGAGCGCCCAGGTAGCCGCCCTTGTCGGGCACGGCCGTGACCGTCCACTTCTGGTGGGGACGGAACATATAGTCTCCCGCGCGGACGTCGATCTCACCGGCGGGCCAGCCGCCCTGGACATCCTCGAGTTTCTGCTCCTCGAGTTCCACCACGGGGTCGTCGGGGCTGATGCGGAAGGCGCGCATACCGCCCTGCTGGCGGATGAAGTCGACGGCCAGTTCCAGCGCATAGCCACGGCGCTCGGACTCGATTTCGTAGGTTCCCTCCTTGAAGGGATCGGCGGCCACGGGCCAGCCGTTCTTCCACAGGAGCGAACGGACGGCGAGCACGCTGCGTCCGCTGCGGTTGTAGTCCGCTTCGTAGTGGAAGGACATCTTCTCCACGCCCTCCTCCTCGACGAACAGGCCGAAGTGGCCGGGACCGGTGGCACGGTTGCCGGCGGAAAGGACCATACGGCCGCCGCCACGGAGCATATCGCGTCCCATATTGTCGAGATACGGGCCGGTGGCGCTGCGGGAGCGTCCGCAGACGATGTTGTAGGTGGAGTTCACGCCGTCGCAGCAGGTGCCGTGGGTGGCGAGCAGGTAGTACCAGCCGTCCTTGTACATCAAGGCCGTGGCCTCGCAGTCGATGGCGATGTCCACCGCCTTGTTGCCGGGCTTGCGGCCGCCGGTGGCGGGATCCAGCTCGACGATGCGGATGGCGCCGAAATAGGTGCCGTAAGACAGCCAGAGACGGCCGTCGGGACCCATCAGGAAGGCCGGGTCGATGGCCCAGCAGTCTTCGTCGTCACCGGCCCAGGCCACGAGCTGGGGCTCGGAATAGCCGAAGTCCGGAGACTCGGGGTCGAGCGTCTTGGTCCAGACCGTGGTCACGACGCCGCGGGTCTTGCCCTCGGTGCCGGGATAGCCGGCGCTGTAGGACACCAGATAGCGGTCGCCGATCTTGATCACGTCCGGGGCCACGCCGCCGCCGGTGCGCACGGCGCCGTCGCGCCAGGTCCAGCCGTCGTCGGACATCAGTCCGCCGGAACCGGTTCCGAAGGTGTAGTAGCGTCCGTCACACTTGACGATGGTGGACGGGTCGTGGATGTACACGTTGCCCACCTGCGCGGCGGCAGGCAGGGCGAAGAGAGCCGACATCAGAATGGCAATCAGGGAGATATCTAATCTTTTCATAAGGCTGGCTCTTTATTGGTTGGTGACGGTGTAGTTCATATACGGGCGCCCGGAGGCGTCCAGCAGGCGGATGCAGAAGTCGCTCATTCCGGGGCCGTTGATGACGGCGCCGCGGATGACGTTGCGACCGGCCTTGAGGGTGACCAGCTTGGACACGCAGTCGTCCATCACCATCCGGCGGTCGCCGGACAGCAGGAGGGCTTCCTCGCCGTTCACCCACCACTTGGAACCGGAGTTGGAACCCACGGCCAGGCGGACGGTGACGTCCTCGGGCACGTTGATCACGGTCACGGCCAGATAAAGCGCCTCGGTGGGATGCAGGCCCAGGCCGGTGGCGAAGCGGTACAGCTTGACGTTGTAGTTCTTGCTGTCATAGCAGTGCCAGGCAAGCTTGGTCTTCTTGTCGAGCTTGACCTTCTGTCCGTCCTTGGGGACGATGGTCATCTGCCCGTCGAAGTACACCTTCGCGAATTCCTCGTTCAGGTAGCTGTCGTTGAAGACCGCGTTGGTGCGGATCTCGGGTTTGGCGATGGGCTCCAGGAGCGACCAGCGGCGGATGAAGCCGTCTGCGTCGGGTTTGGCGGGCGTCGCGGACGCGGGTGCGAAATAATCTTCCAGGACCGGATGATGGTAGCTCAGGTCCAGTTGGGCTTTCGCCGGGACCGCCGCGGACAGTCCCAGGACGATGGCGGCCAGGAAGGCGCGCCGGATGAGTTTGAATGACATAATAGAAAAAAAAGGTTTAACTGGAATTCAGGTTCAGCAGGTCAAATATAGACAAAAAAAGCCACCGCCGCAACCTTTGCAACCCGGTTGCATCCGGGCGCCCGTATCTTTGCAACGAAAACGAAAGAATATGGCACACGAGCATCACCACGAACATCACCACGAAGAGGGCGGCACCCGGGAGCGGGTGGTCCGCATCGCCGTCGCGGGCATCCTGCTCGCCGCGGCGGTCCTGGTCGAACATCATACGGACTGGGCTCCCTGGCAATACCTCCTCCTCTATCTGGTCCCCTACCTCATCGTCGGTCTGGACACCCTCAAGGAGGCCGCCGAGGCCGTCGTGCACGGCGAAGCCCTCGACGAGAACTTCCTGATGACCGTGGCCACGCTGGGAGCGCTGGCCGTCGGATTCCTTCCCGGCGCGCGGACGCAGTTCCCGGAAGCCGTCTTCGTGATGCTGTTCTTCCAGGTGGGAGAACTGTTCGAAGGCATCGCGGAAGGCCGCTCGCGCCGCTCGGTTGCCCATCTGATGGACATCCGGCCTGACACCGCGCAGGTCGAGCGCGACGGTTCCCTGCAGACCGTCCCGCCGGAAGAGGTGGCCGTGGGCGAGGTCATCCTCGTCCGCCCGGGCGGGCGGGTGCCGCTGGACGGCGTCGTGCTCGAAGGGAATTCCTCGCTGGACACCGTGGCGCTCACCGGCGAGAGCGTCCCGCGCAGCATCGGTCCCGGCGCGGAGATCCTCTCCGGCTGCATCAACCTCAGCGGCGTGCTGCGCATCCGCACCACCCGCCCCTTCGGCGAGTCCACCGCCTCACGCATCCTCGATCTGGTGGAACACGCGGCGGAGAACAAATCGCACAGCGAGCGTTTCATCACCCGCTTCGCCCGCGTGTACACACCCGTCGTGGTGGCGCTGGCGGTCCTGCTGGCCGTCGTCCCGCCGCTGTTTTTCGGCGGCGCCTGGGCGGTCTGGATCTACCGCGCGCTGATGTTCCTCGTGGTTTCCTGCCCCTGCGCGCTGGTCATCAGCATCCCGCTCACCTTCTTCGGCGGCATCGGCGGAGCGTCGCGCCGCGGCATCCTCGTCAAGGGGGCGGCCTTCCTGGACACCCTCGCCCGCGTGCGGACCGTCGTCTTCGACAAGACTGGCACGCTCACCGAAGGCGTCTTCGCCGTCACGGCCGTGCATCCCGATATGCTGGACGGGCAGGAACTGCTGCACCTCGCCGCCCACGTGGAGCGCCATTCCACGCATCCCATCGCCGCTGCGCTCCTGCAGGCCTATGCCGACGAGCAGGACGGCTGCCGCGTGGAAGACATCCGCGAATACGCCGGCAAGGGTCTGACCGCCAGGGTGGAAGGACGGACCGTGGCCGTAGGCAACGAAAAACTGATGGAGGAGGCCGGAGCCACCCCGCATCCCTGCCCGCATACGCACGCCGGCACCGTCGTCCACGTGGCCGTGGACGGCGTGTATGCCGGTCACGTGGTCATCTCCGACCGCATCAAGGAGGATGCCGCCGAGGCCGTGGAGCGGCTGCACGCGGAAGGTATCCGAAAGACCGTGATGCTCACCGGCGACCTTCCGGCCGTGGCCACCGACGTGGCCGCGAAGACGGGAATCGACGAGTTCCACGCCGGCCTTCTGCCCGCTGACAAGCTGGCGCGCGTGGAAGCGCTCCTGCCCGAAGGCACGCTCGTCTTCGTGGGCGACGGCATCAACGACGCCCCCACCCTCGCCCGCGCCGACCTTGGCGTGGCGATGGGCGCACTGGGCTCCGAAGCGGCCATCGAAGCCGCCG